>NZ_LAVM01000067.1:0-32708 GCF_001083815.1 Nocardiopsis sp. SBT366
CACCCCCTCCCCTCCTCTCACCCCGTCGAAAGCCTTCGTTCATGAGTCAAAGCCACCAGAACCGTACGCCCGGGACCGAGGGAGAACGCCACGTGCAGGCGGTCATGGGCACCGCCGAGCGGGCCGACCGCTTCTACAGTGACCAGATGCTGGACCACCTGAACCCGGTCATGAAGGACTTCATCGCCCGGCAGGAGATGCTGTTCGTCGCCACGGCGGACGCCCGGGGCGAGTGCGACTCCAGCTTCCGGGCCGGTCCGCCCGGGTTCGTGCACGTCATCGACGACCGGACCCTGGTCTACCCGGAGTACCGGGGCAACGGCGTGTTCGCCAGCGCGGGCAACATCCTGGAGAACCCGCACATCGGGCTGATGTTCCTCGACTTCGAGCGGGACCGGATCGGCCTGCACGTGAACGGCCGGGTGAAGATCATGGAGGACGAGACCCTGCGCCCGCACGTCCCGGGCCTGCCCCTGCCCCAGATGCCGGGCCAGCGAGCGCAGATGTGGATGATGGTGCAGGTCGAGGAGGCCTACATCCACTGCCGCAAGCACATCCCCCACCTGCGCCGGGTCGGCGCCGAGGAGTCCTGGGGCACCGACGACGCGCTGCGCAAGGGCGGGGACTACTTCGGCGCCAAGGCGGGAAGGCAGACCCCCGCCGGGACCGGCCCCTGGTAGGGGCCGCCTCCCGGGAGGGGGAGCCCGTCCCCTTGCTAGGGCCGCCTGCCCGCGTCCTTGACGGCCTCGATCGCCTTCATGATGCGTTTGTCCGAGACCGGGTAGGCGGTGCGCAGTTCCTGGGCGAAGAGGCTGACCCTGTACTCCTCCAGCATCCAGCGCAGCTCCACCACGTCCGGGTCGTCGGCCCGACCGGCGGGGAGCGCCCCCCGGACCTTGGCGACCGCCTGACGCATCTGCTCGACCTTGGACATGTTGACCTGGTCGCGGCGCGGGTTCTCCGGGAGCTTGCCCAGCCGGTACTCGATGCCGCGCAGGTAGCGGTGCACGTCGTCCAGGCGGGCCAGCCCCGTGCGGGTGACGAACCCGTCGCCGACGAGGTCGCCCAGCTGCCCCTGGACGTCGTTGAGGGACGGCAGGACCGCCAGGGACGTGGTGCCCTTCACCTTCTTGCTGACCTTGCGCCAGAGCACGAGAATGCGGGCGGTCCTGCCCAGGATCTCGGCGAGGGTGTCACCGAGATCGGCACGCACGCGGTCGGCGAGCCGGGCGAAGTCGTCGGCGTTCCACACCGGCCCGCCCTCACGGGTGAGCAGGTGGTCGACGGCGGCGGCCTCGGCGTCCTCCAGCATCTTGCGGATCGACCCGTGCGGGTTGTCCGCCAGGGCGAGCTTGTCCGGGTTGTTCAGGCCCTTGCTCACCGCCGACGCCGGGGACGGGACGGTGAGCATGAGCAGGCGCCGGGTGCCCGCGCGCATGGCGGCGCGCTGCTCGGGCCGGGTGTCGAAGATGCGCACGGCCACGCTCTCGCCCTCGTCGACCAGGGCGGGGTAGCCCTTGACCTTCGGGCCCAGGGCCTTGCGCTCCAGGGTCTGCTCCAGCGGACCGAAGTCCCAGGAGGTGATCCCCTTCCTCTCCACACCCTTGGCCTCGGTGGCGATCGCCTCGCGCAGGCGGGGCTTGAGCTTGGCGCGCAGCTGTTCGAGGTCCTTGGACTCGGCCAGGGTGCGTTTGCGGTCGTCCACGGCCCTGAAGGTGATGCGCAGGTGGTCGGGCACCCGGTCCAGCTGGAAGTCCTCCGGGCGGATCCGCTCGCCGTGGGCCATCACGGTGAGTTCGGCGGCCAGCGCCTCGGTGAGGGAACCCTCGTAGGGGGTGAGACCTCCTCTGGCGCGGGCCGCGTTGTCGGGCACGGGGACGAAGTTGCGGCGCAGCGGCTTGGGCAGCGATCGGATCATCGCCGTGATGAGTTCGTCGCGCAGGCCGGGGATCTGCCAGTCGAAGCCGGTGTTCTCGACCTGGTTGAGGAACTTCACTGGGACGTGCGCGGTGACGCCGTCGGAGTCGCTGCCCGGCTCGAACTGGTAGGTGAGCGGGAAGACGAACGCGCCCTGGCGCCACACGTCCGGGTAGTCGTCCTCGCTGACCCCGTCCACACCGTCGTTGATCAGCTCCTCACGGGTGAAGTCGAGCAGCGCGGGCTCGGTGCGTCGGGCCTTCTTCCACCAGGAGTCGAAGTGGGCGGCGGAGACGGCGCTGTCCACTACCCGGCGGTCGTAGAAGTCGAAGAGCGTGTCGTCGTCCACCACGATGTCGCGGCGGCGGGCGCGGTGCTCGAGGTCCTCGACCTCGTCCAGGAGCCTGCGGTTGTCGTGGAAGAACTGGTGCCGGGTCTCCCAGTCACCCTCGACCAAGGCACGGCGGATGAACAGCTCCCGGGAGAGTTGCGGGTCGATGCTTCCGTAGGACACCTTGCGCTGGACGACGATGGGCACCCCGTAGAGGGTGACGCGCTCGTAGGCCATGACGGCGCCGCGCTTGCGCTCCCAGTGCGGTTCGCTGTAGCCGCGCTTGACGATGTCGGCGCCGAGCTCCTCGGCCCACTCCGGCTCGATCCGGGCGACCATGCGTCCCCAGAGCTTGGAGGTCTCCACGAGTTCGCCGACCATCACGAAGCGGGGCTGCTTCTTGAACAGCGCGGAGCCGGGGAAGATCGCGAACCGCGCCCCCCGGCCGCCCAGGTACTCGTGCTTGTCGGGGTCCTTGAGGCCGACGTGCGAGAGCAGCCCGGCCAGCAGGGACATGTGCACGGAGCGCGGGTCGGCGGCCTCCTCGCGCAGCGGCGGGACCTCGATGTCCATCGTGCGCAGGACCTGCTTGAGCTGGCCGTGGATGTCCTGCCACTCGCGTACCCGCAGGTAGTTGAGGAACTCCTCGCGGCACATCCGGCGGAACTGGTTGCCGGACAGCTCCTGCTGCTTGTCGCGCAGGTGGTTCCACAGGTTGAGGAAGGCCAGGAAGTCCGATTCCTTGTCGGTGAACCGGGCGTGGGCCTGCTGGGCCTGCTGCTGTTTCTCGGTGGGGCGTTCGCGCGGGTCCTGGATGGACAGGGCCGAGGTGATGACCATGACCTCGGCCAGGCAGTCGCGCTTCTCGGCCTCCAGGACCATACGGCCCAGGCGGGGGTCGATGGGCAGCTGGGCGAGGCGGCGGCCGACCGGGGTCAGGCGGCGCTGCCGGTTCGTCTCGCCCGCGTTCTCGGGCTGGAGGGCGCCGAGCTCGGACAGCAGGTTGACGCCGTCCTTGATCTGCCGGTGGTCGGGGCCGTCCACGAACGGGAAGGCGGCGACGTCGCCCAGGCCCAGGGCGGCCATCTGGAGGATGACCGAGGCGAGATTGGTGCGCAGGATCTCCGGGTCGGTGTACTCCGGGCGGGAGAGGAAGTCCTCCTCGGAGTACAGGCGGATGCAGATGCCCTCGGACACACGGCCGCAGCGGCCCTTGCGCTGGTTGGCGGAGGCCTGGGAGACGGCCTCGATCGGCAGGCGCTGCACCTTGGTCCGGTGGGAGTACCGGGAGATACGCGCGGTGCCGGGGTCGATCACGTACTTGATGCCGGGGACCGTGAGCGAGGTCTCGGCGACATTGGTGGCAAGGACGACGCGGCGGCCGCCGTGCCGGGACCACACGCGCTTCTGTTCGGCCACGGACAGGCGCGCGTAGAGGGGCAGGACCTCCAGGCCCCGGATCTTCTTCTTCTCGAGGGCCTCGGCGGTGTCGCGGATCTCCCGCTCCCCGCTGAGGAAGACCAGGACGTCCCCGGCCTCCTCGCGGGAGAGTTCGTCGACGGCCTCCAGGATGGCCTGGGTCTGGTCCTTGTCGGTGCCCGGCCCGGGGTTCTTCTCCTCGGGGTCGAGGATGTCCTCGGAGATGGGCCGGTAGCGGACCTCGACCGGGTAGGTGCGTCCGGAGACCTCGACGATGGGGGCGTCGTCGAAGTGGCGGGAGAACCGTTCGGGGTCGATGGTCGCGGAGGTGATGACGACCTTCAGGTCCGGCCGCTTGGGCAGGAGCTGTTTGAGGTAGCCGAGCAGGAAGTCGATGTTGAGGCTGCGCTCGTGCGCCTCGTCGATGATGAGCGTGTCGTACTGGCGCAGCATGCGGTCGTGCTGGATCTCCGCGAGCAGGATGCCGTCGGTCATCAGTTTGACGAGCGTGCTGTCGTTGGAGGAGTCGGTGAACCGGACCTTGTAGCCGACCGTCTCGCCCAGGGGTGTGCCGATCTCGTCGGCGATGCGCTCGGCGACGGTGCGCGCGGCCAGGCGGCGGGGCTGAGTGTGGCCCACGGTGCCCATGACTCCGCGCCCCAGCTCCAGACAGATCTTGGGCAGCTGGGTGGTCTTTCCGGAACCGGTCTCTCCGGCGACGATGACGACCTGGTTGTCCCGGATGGCCTCGGCGATGTCCTCGCGCCGGGCGCTGACCGGCAGGTCCTCGGGGTAGTTGAGCTCGGGGACGGCCTCGCGGCGCAGGCCCACGCGTAGTTCGGCGCGGTCGATGTCGCCCGCGATCTGGGTGGTCACGGAGGCACGTCGGCGCTCGTCACGGATTCTGGCCAGACCGTCGATACGGCGACGCAGACGGTGCCGGTCGGCGGGCATGAGATCGCGCAACCGGGAACGGAGCTGGTCCGTGGCGGGCGCGGGCGTGGTGGTGCTCATCAGTACCCAAGGTTAGGAGGGCTGGCAACCGGTTTTCCCGGCGGGCACGGTTCTTGACGGTACGGGCCCGTGCCGGAGTGAACCTCTCGGGCGCGCCCTTGGCCCAACGCCCGGAATGTCGGAGTTGTTCCGGGGGTTCGCGCGGTCACGCGCCACCGGTCCGCGCCACCGCCATGGGGCGGGCGGGCACCAGCCGGTGCCCGCCCTCACTCACTCCGTCCGGATCACCCGGCGCCGTCCTCGGAGACGACCCGGTCCACGGCCTCGGCGGTACGCGGCGCCCACTCCTCCATCATGGTGAAGTGGTCACCCGGGACCTCGGTCCGCTCGTGTTCGGTGGGCCACTCCCAGGACAGGCCGAGCTTGTCACCGGCCGCTGTGACCACCGCCTCGGTCGGTCGCACCTGCACCGTCGACCCGCGCCAGTCGGAGGGGCGCCACGAGGCGAACAGGTCGAGGTAGGCGCCCATCGCGGTCAGTCGCGGGGTGTCCAGGAGCTCGAACTCGCTGGCCCGGTCGGTGACGAACTCCGTCACCATCGGCAGGAGTTCGTCGTCCCCGGGCACGACCGTGTCGAGCAGGACCGCCTTCACCGGAGGCGTCCCCCGGCGAGCCAGTTCCTCGGCCACGGCGTGCGCCGTCCAACCACCGGAGGAGCGTCCGACCAGGACGAACGGGCGTCCGTCCGCCGCGGCGAGCGCCTGGTCGGCCTGGGATCGCACGAAGGTCCCCAGGTCGGCGGGGAGCTCCTCGCCCTCCAGGTAGCCCGGTGCCGAGAGCACGTGGACCCGGCGGCGCCCCTGCCAACGGCTGGCGAACCGCGCGAACTCGTGCGGACCGGAGGTCATCACCAGCGAGGGGTGGCAGATGAGGACGGGTTCCTCGGGACCGGACGCCAGGGTTGTGGCGGCGGACGGTGAGGCGCCGGTGAAGACCGCGCGCGTGCGTGAGGCCGCCAGGGCCAGGTCGAGGGCCTCCTTCGGGCGCTGCGCGACACAGGCGTCCAGGAACAGTCCGACCAGGCTGTCGCCGTGGCCGCGGCCCCGGGCCTGATCGCCGCGATTCCCCGGAGCGGATCCACCGGTCGTCTGGCTGGCCTGGCCCAGCTCACGGTCCAGGTGGCGCGCCAGCGCCTCGGGGGTGCTGTGCTGGAACACGAGGGTGGCGGGCAGCCGCAGACCGGTGAGCGACTGGAGGTGGTTGCGCAGTTCCACGGCGGTCAGGGAGTCGAACCCGGACTCGGGGAACTCCTGACGGGCGCCGTACTCCGCGTAGCCCAGGATGTCCGCGGCCCGTTCCCTGGCCAGTCGGGTGATCAGCTCCCGGCGCTCGGCTCCGGGCGGGACCGACACCAATGAGGGCGCCTGCGCCTCCGCCCGGTCGGGGGCTCGCACCAGTCCACGCAACAGTGACGGAACCGTTCCGTGGGTGATCGCGCGGGTGCGGAGCCCGGCCAGGTCGAGCGGTGAGGGCACCAGGTGCGCCCGGTCCGTGGCGAGGGCGGCGTCCAGGAGGGCGCGTCCCTCGTGTTCGTCGATGCCCTGGACCCCCCAGGTCCGGGACATCCGGTTGGCGCTGACCTCGTTCATCTGCGCGGCCTCCCGGGACTCCGTCAGCCAGCGCCCCCAGGACAGGGACTGGGCGGTGAGTCCACGCTCCCTGCGGTACACCGCCAGAGCGTCCAGGTACGCGTTGGCGGCCGAGTACGCCGCCTGCCCGGCGTTGCCGAACACCGACGCCGCCGAGGAGAACAGGACGAAGGCGTCCAGGTCGAGGTGGGCGGTCAGACAGTGCAGGTTCCAGGCACCGACGGCCTTGGGGGCCAGGACCCGGGCGACGTTGTCGGCGGTCAGGCCGGTGAAGGTGGCGTCGTCGAGGACCGCCGCCGAGTGCACCACGGCGGTGACGGGAACTTCGGCCAGGAGTTCCGCCAGCTGGTCGGCGTCGGCGACGTCGCAGGCCTCGACCCGGACCCGGGCTCCAAGGGAGGTGAGCTCGGTGACGAGGTCTTCGCTGCCCGGGGCCTCGGGACCTCGGCGGCTGACCAGGAGGAGGTCGTCCACTCCGTACCGGACCACCAGGTGTCGGGCGATCAGGGAGCCGAGCTGACCGCTCGCCCCGGTGATCAGCACCCTTCCACCGGGGCGGAAGCGGGTGGCGAGCTCCAGAACCGCCTTGCCGACGTTGTGACCGCGCTGCATGACCTGCAACGCCTCTGACGCCGCCTCGATCGGGTACCGATGGAGCGGCCCCCGGGGCAGGGTTCCGTCCCTGAGCAGCGGCACCAGCGCGTCGAAGGCCCGCTGGATGCGTTCGGGCCCCGATTCCAGGACGTTGAAGGCCCGGTAGGTCACGCCGTCGGGGACGCCGTCCGCGCCGAGGAGCTCGTTGCGTCCCAGTTCCACAAACCGTCCGCCGGATCCGAGCAGCCGAAGGGAGGCGGGGATGGCCTCCCCCGTGAGGGAGTTGAGAACCACGTCCACGGTGCCGGCGGCTCCGCGGAAGCGCTGTTCGAAGTCGAGTTCGCGTGAGTGCGCGATCTCCTCCTCCGCCAGCCCCGAGGAGCGGAGCAGGTCCCACTTGCCGGGGCTCGCCGTGGCCAGGACCCGGGCTCCCAGGTGCCGGGCCAGCCCGAGTGCCGCCTGGCCCACTCCTCCGGCCGCGGAGTGGACGAGCACGGTCTCGCCCGCGCGCAGACCGGCCTCCTCCACGAGCGCGAGGTAGGCCGTCAGGTACACGGCGGGGACGGCGGCCGCCTCCGCGTGGTCCCAGTCGTCGGGAACGGCGGCCAGGTACCGGTGGTCAGCGACCGCGACCGGGCCGAAGGCTCCAGGGAACAGCCCCATCACGCGGTCGCCCGGTCGCAGGCCCCCGGCGTCGCGCCCCGCCTCCAGCACCACACCGGAGCCCTCGTTGCCGATGTCGCCCGGCTCGGGGTACATGCCCACGGCCATCAGGGCGTCCCGGAAGTTCAGTCCGGCCGCGCGGACGGCCACACGGACCTCGTGCGGCGCCAGCGGGCGTTCGGGAACGGGAACGTGGGTGAGCCCGTCGACGATGCCCGAACCGTCGGTGTCCAGACGCCACCCGGGGCTGCGGGCGGGCGGGCGGGTACCGGTCTCGTCCTCGCTACGGCTGCGGGCCAGGCGCGGAGCGTGGAGCCGCCCGTCCCGGGCGGCGAGTCGGGGTTCGCCCGTCCGCAACGCGGCGGAGACCAGATCGGTGTCGGCCTGGTCGGCGTCCAAGAGCAGGAAACGGCCGGGGTTCTCGGTCTCGGCTGAGGCGATGAGCCCCCACAGTGCGGCGCCGGAGGGATCCGAGGGCAGGTCGGTGTCGCCGGGCAGGCGCACCGCGCCCCGGGTGAGGACGACGAACCTCGTGGCGGCGTAGCGGTCGTCCTCCACCCAGCGGCGCAGGGGGTCGACGGCACCGGTCAACCGTTCGAGGGCTTGTTCGGGGTCGGCACTGGCGTGGTGCCCGGAGCCGAGCACGACCACGGCGGGAGCCTCCGTCCCCTCCTCGGGGCGACGGTCGATCGCCAACGGCGTGCCGGTCGTCGCCGCCCAGGACCCGGGGCTCGGGGCCACGGTCCCGTCGGCGGCGGTGACCTCCTCCCACTCCTGGTGGAAGAGCGCGTCCCGGTCCGGTCGGACGGCCCCCGCGGCTTCGCGCACGGTGAGGGAGTCGACGCTCAGGACGGGTGTGCCGAGGTGGTCGCTCACCAGCACCTCGTAGGTGTCGTCACCGGTCCGGGTGAGCTGCACACGTACCCGGTCGGGGGTGAGGTTCCCGTGCCGCCGCACCCCGCTCCATCCGAAGGGCATGAGCAGCCGGGTCTCGTCCGTGCCCGTCTCCCGCAGGAGCAGTGACTGGAGCCCGGCGTCGAGCAGCACCGGGTGCGGTCCGGTCATGGTGGCGGCGTCGGCGGGCAGGGTCTCCGGTCCGGCCTCCGCCCATGTGCGGGAACCGTCGGTCCGCACCTCGCGCAGGCCCCGGAAGAAGGGTCCGTACTGGACGCCCATGGCTTCGAAGAGCGGGTAGGTGTCGGTGACCGCGAGTGCGGTCGCGTCGGCGCCCGGAGGGACGGAGGCCGGGGCGGGAGCCGTGGTCGCGGGGTCCAGGAGGCCCTCGGCGTGTGTGGTCCACGTTCTACCGTCGGCCGCGGACAGGAGCTGGAAGGCGCGGGTGCCGCGCAGGTCGGGCGGCTCGACGACGACCTGGATCGCAAGCCCCGGTCCGTCGGGGTCCAGTTCCAGGGGGTGGCTCAGGGTGAGTTCGGCGATCTCGGGCCGGTCACACAGGCGCCCGACCCGGAGGAGCAGCTCCACGGTGGCGGTGCCGGGCAGCAGCGCCCGCCCCGACAGCGCGTGCTGGGTCAGCCACGGGGTGCGCGCCGTGTCGAGCCGACCGGTGAAGAGGGTCTGCCCGGTGGAACCGATCGGTGTCCAGGCACCGATGAGCGGGTGGTCGGCGGAGCTGAGGCCCACCGAGGAGGGGTCGCCGGTGAGCCGGGGTTCCTCGAGCCAGTACCTCCGTCGTTGGAACGGGTAGGTGGGCAGCTCCACCCTGGTCTCCCCCGCACCGAGGACCGTCCGCCAGTCGACACCGATCCCCTGGCAGTGGGCCTCGGCCAGCGCGGTGAGGAACCTGCCACGGGGCTCCTCGTCTCGTCGAAGGGTGTGGATGAGGGGACTGTCGTCGGCCCCGGCGGCGTCCAGGGTCTGGCGCAGCGGTACCGACAGCACGGGGTGGGCGCCGACCTCGACGAACGCGTGTCCGGTCGGGGCCAGGCGCCTGATCACCGGTTCGAGGACCACGCCGTGGCGCAGGTTCCGGTACCAGTACCCGGCGTCCAGGGTGGTCCCTTCCACGGGCTCGCCCGGCGGAACGTACCCCGGCGTCCAGGTGGTCGAGGGGGCGACGGTGGAGTGGAAGGGCACGGTGCCCGCGCGGGGTCGGAGGTCGGCCAGTGCGGTCAGCATCTCCTCCTCCACCCGGTCCATCAGGAAGCAGTGGGAGGTGTAGTCGACCGGAATGCGGCGGACGAAGGTCCCCTCCTCCTCACGGGCGGCCACGAAGGCGTCGACCGCCTCGATCGAGCCCGCGACCGTGCAGGTCTCGGGCCCGTTGGCCCCCGCGACGGACAGGCGGTCCTCCGTCCCGCCGATCAGGCTCGCGGCCTGGTCGGCGTTGAGCCCGACCACGGCGATGCCGCCCTCTCCGGCGACCCTGGCCAGCGCTCGACTGCGGGCCACGACCACGCGGGCGCCGTCCTCCAGGGTGAGGATTCCGGCCACGCAGGCGGCGGCCACCTCCCCCTGTGACTGGCCGACCACGGCGGAGGGCTCGACTCCGGCCGAGCGCCAGAGGCGCGCCAGGGACACCAGGAACGCCCACAGGACCGGCTGCACGACGTCGGCCCGGACGTTGTCGCCCGTGAACGCCGGAGCGCCGGGCTCCTCGAGCAGGACCGAGGACAGGGACCAGTCGACGAGGGGGGCCAGGGCGCGTTCGCACTCGTCCACGGACGCGGCGAAGACCGGGGAGTCGGTCATGAGGGCACGGGCCATACCCGACCACTGGCTGCCCTGGCCGGGGAACACGAAGACCGGGTCCTCTGTGCGTCCGGACCGCCGGGTCGTGCCGGTGACCGTCGCCTCCGAGTCCCCTCCCTCAGCCAGGGCCCGCAGCCCTTCGGTCAGTTCACCGGTGTCGGAAGCGCCGACGACGACCCCGCGTCGGGCGAACCGGGCACGGGTGGTGGCCAGGGCCCGGGCGACGTCGTCCGGGTGCCGCTCGGTGTCATCGGTGACGTGGGCGGCCAGGCGCTCCGCCTGCGCCCGGAGGGCGGGTTCGTCCCGCGCGGACAGCAACCAGGCGGTCCGCCCCCGGATCAACGGCCCGGTGGCTCCCGGATCCTGCGTCCCCTCGGCGGCGTCGCCTCCTTCGCCCGGGGCGGGCGCCTCCTCCAGGACGATGTGGGCATTGGTTCCGCTGATGCCGAAGGACGACACCCCCGCCCGGCGCACGCGTTCGCCCCGCGGCCAGTCCCGTGCCGCGGTGAGCGGGCGCACTCCACCCGAAGCCCAGTCGACCAGCGGTGTCGGCTCATCGGCGTACAGGGTTGCGGGCAGCCGTCCGCGGTGCAGGGACAGCACCGTCTTGATGATCCCGACGGCCCCCGCCGCCCCCTGGGTGTGGCCGAGGTTCGACTTGACCGATCCCAGCCACAGCGGGTCCTGACCGGGCCTGGGTCCGAAGACGTCCAGCAGGGCGTCGGCCTCAATGGGGTCGCCGAGCCTGGTGGCGGTACCGTGCGCCTCGACCGCGTCGATGTCGTCGGGCACGACCCCGGCGTCGGCGAGAGCGGCCCGGACGACCCGGGTCTGCGCGGGACCGTTGGGTGCGGTCAGTCCGCTTGAGGCGCCGTCCTGGTTGACGGCCCCGCCCCGGATCACGGCCAGGACGGGGTGTCCGTGGCGCTGGGCGTCCGAGAGCCGTTCCAGGACGAGGGCGGCGGCACCCTCGGCGAACCCGGTGCCGTCGGCCCCGGCCCCGAAGGCCCTGCAACGCCCGTCCGGTGAGAGCACTCCCTGTCGTGCGGACTCGGCGAAGAGCGACGGCCCGGACATCACGGTGGCCCCGCCCGCCAGGGCCAGCCCGCACTCGCCCCGGCGCAGGGAGCGCACCGCCAGCAGCACGGAGGTCAGCGAGGAGGAGCAGGCGGTGTCCACGGTCAGGGCCGGGCCGCGCAGCCCCAGGGTGTAGGCGATCCGTCCCGAGACGACGCTCGCCGCGGTGCCGGTCATGAGGTAGCCCTCGGCGCCGTCCGGTACGGGGACGCGGCCCGAGGTCGTGGTCCGGGCGTAGTCCGTGCTGCTGACGCCGGTGAAGACGCCCGTGCTGGTCTCGGCCAGGCTGTGGGGGTCGATCCCCGCGCGTTCGAGGGACTCCCAGGTCACCTCCAGCATGAGCCGCTGCTGGGGGTCCATCGCCTCGGCCTCACGCGGCGAGATGCCGAAGAAGGCGGCGTCGAACCCGGCCGCGTCGTCGAGGAAGCCTCCGCCCGAGGACATGCCCGGGCGGCCACGCATGTCCTCCACGTCCCAGCCCCGGTCACCGGGGAGGTCGCCGATGGCGTCGCTCCCGCTGTCGAGCAGATCCCAGAGCGCCTCGGGGCTGTGCACCCCTCCGGGCAGCCGACACCCCATACCCACCACGGCGATGGGTTCGTTGTCACGCTCCCTGAGTCGCGTGAGCTCGGCTCGGGTGCGCCGAAGGTCCGTCGTGACCCGTTTGAGGTAGTCGAGGACCTGTGCGTCGTCAGTCATGGTGGTGCCTTGCCGATTCGCGTCGCGGCAGTGAGTGCCGGGATGGTCTGGGGTGGTGGGGATGAGTCGTCGACCGGGTGCGACGGCCGTGCGCTGGCCGGGATCAGTCGGTCAGGGTCCTGTCGATGAGTGCGAAGAGCTCCTCCCGCGAGGCCGACTCCAGGTCGGCTCCGCCGGTGTCCCCTCCGGGTCGGCCCGACGCCCCCGGTGCGAGCCGTTCCAGCAGTTCGCGAAGCCGGTCTGCGACCCGGTCGCTGCCGGTCGTCTCGTACTCGTCGAGCGCGGCGGTGAGCCCGTCGAGGCGTTCGAGGACCACCTGTTCCGCGCTGCCGAACATTCGTTCCTCCACGTGGCTGGCGAGCGCGGCGCAGGTCGGGTGGTCGAAGGCGACCGCCGATGGCAGACGCGTCCCCGTGGACGCGGTGAGCCGGTTGCGCAGCTCGACCGCCGTGACCGAGTCCATGCCCAGGTCCTTCAGGCCCCGGTCCGCGGGGACCGCGTCACCGGACTCGTAGCCGAGGACGGCCGCCACGTGGTCGCTCACGTGCTCCATGAGCGCGCGGACGCGGTCGGTGCGGCCCAGTCCGACCAGGCGGCCCCGCAGGTCCGCGCCGTTCGCCTCCCGGACGGCGCGGTCCCGCGTGCCGGGGGTGGCTCCGGTGGCGGTGGCCACGGAGGGCTCCGGCCCGGGATCGAGGTCGGTGATCAGGGGGCTGGGCCGGTTCGCGGTGAGGGCCACCCGGAACCGGGGCCAGTCGATGTCGGCAACGGTGAGCGCGGTCAAGTCGTGGTCGAGGACCCCGCCCAGGCTCTCCAGTGCCAACTCCGGCTTCATGGTGGGAAGCCCGTGTCGGCGCAGGAGCCCGGCGACGGCCTCGCGGCCGGCCATGCCGGCTCCCTCCCAGGCACCCCACGCGATCGAGGTCGCGGGCAGCCCCAGGGACCTGCGGTGGTGGGCGAGGGACTCACAGAAGACGTTGCCGGGCGCGTAGTTGCCCTGACCGGTCACGCCGAAGACGGCTCCCACCGAGGAGAACAGCACGAAGGCGGACAGGTCCAGCCCCTTGGAAAGCTCGTGCAGATGCACGGCTCCGTCCGCCTTGGCGCCCAGGACGCGGGCGATGCCCTGCGGGGAGAGGTCGGCCACGGGAGCGTCGTCCAGATCCGCGGCGGTGTGGAAGACCGCCGTGAGGGGCAGGTGCGCAGGTACTCCACCCAGGACGTCGGCGAGCTGGGAGCGGTCACTGACGTCACAGGCGGTCAGGGTGACCCGCGCACCGGCCGCGCGCAGCTCGGCCGCGAGTTCTCCGGCTCCCGGGGCGTCGGGCCCACGGCGGCTGAGCAGAAGGAGGTGCTCGGCTCCCCTCGCCGCGAGCCAGCGGGCGGTGTGGGCGCCGAGGCCGCCGGTTCCGCCGGTCACCAGTACGGTGCCCGAGGGCCGCCAGTCGCGGGTCCCCTCGCCCTCGACGGCCACTCGCGCGAGCCGTCGGGCGAGCACCTTCGTTCCGTGGATCGCCAGCTGGTCCTCGCCGTGCGCGGTCTCACCGGTCAGAACGGCGGCGAGCGCGGCCCCGCTGCGCGGGTCCTCGCGATCGGTGAGGTCGACCAGTCCGCCCCACCGGTCCGTGTGCTCCTGGGCCGCCACGCGGCCGAACCCCCACACCAGTGCCGCGGCGGGGTCGCTCACGTCCGATCCGCTGTTCACTGCGCCGCTGGTCAGGCACCACAGGGGCGCGTCGACACCCGTGTCGAGCAGGGCCTGGAGGACGAGGACCGCGTCCCGGTGGGCGGGTGCGGTGGAGGGGGGCAGGACCTCGTCGGGGTCCGTGTCCAGGGAGGTGGTCAGCAGGACGCCGGCGATCGGCCCCGCGCCGTCACGGGCGGCGCCGACCAGCGCCGCCACGGCCTCGCGGTCGGCGTCGCGGGGAAGGCCCAGAACACGGTGGCCGTGACCGCGCGCCTCCAGGGCTCCGACGCACTCCTGGAGGGCGGATCCGAGACGGGAGCCGATCAGCAGCCAGGTCCCCCGCTCCCCTGCCCCGGGGGTGACGGTGGACGTCGCGGCCTTCGCCGGGACGGTCATCCACTCCTCGCGGTAGGTCCATCCGTCACTGCGACCCGGAGCCGCCGTGGTCCGGGACGGCACCGATTCGGGACCCGGACGCCAGTAGCGCTGTCGTTGGAAGGCGTACGTGGGCAGGGCGACCCGGGTGGTGTTCCGATCGAACAGCGGAGTCCAGTCGAGGTCGAGCCCGTGGACGTGGGCCTGCCCGAGCGACGTCAGGAACCGGACCGGTCCGCCCTCGTCACGGCGCAGGGTCCCCAACGCCACGGCGTCGCGGGCCTGTGCCTCCTCCAGCGTGTCCTGGATCGCCGGAGTCAGCACCGGATGCGGTCCGACCTCCACGAACACGTCGTGGCCAGCCGCGGCCAGGGCGCGGGTGGCCTCGGCGAACCGCACGGGTTGGCGCAGTCCCTGGAACCAGTACGCCGCGTCCAGCGGCCGCCCGTCCAGGACCCCACCGGTCAGGGTGGAGTAGAAGGGGATCATCGGACGTTCGGGGGTGACGCCCGCGAGTTCCGTCGTGATGCGGTCCGCGAGCGCGTCCACCGCCGACGAGTGGGACGCGTAGTCGACGGCGATCATCCTGGCGCGGAGGTCGGCGGCCTCACACTCCTCGACCACCCGCGCCACCGCGTCGGGTTCACCCGCGACGACCGTGTTCGACGGGCCGTTGACCGCGGCAACGGTGACGCGGCCCGAGAAGGGCGCGAGGCGCTCGCGCACGTCCTGTTCGGAACTGGCGATCGAGGCCATCGCACCGGAACCGGCCAGGTCGAGCACCGCCGCACTGCGCAGGGCCACCACCTTCGCGGCGTCGTCCAGGGTCAGGGCTCCCGCGATGTGCGCGGCGGCGACCTCCCCCTGGGAGTGCCCGACCACGGCGGCCGGAGTGAGGCCGTGGGCCATCCACAGACGCGCCAGTGACACCATGACCGCCCACAGGGCCGGCTGGACCACGTCGACGCGTTCCAGGGAGGGGGCGCCCGTCCGGCCGCGCAACACGTCGGTGAGTTTCCACCCGACATGGGGTTCCAGGGCTCGCTCGCAGGCGGCGATGTGCGCCGCGAAGACATCCGAGGAGTCGAGGAGCTCGACCGCCATGCCCTCCCACTGGCCGCCCTGACCAGGGAAGACCAGCACGGGGCGGCGATCGGGCCGGGCCCGGCCCGTGGCCGTGGTCGCGCCCGGCGTCCCCGTCTCCAGGGAGGACAGCGCCGCCAGGAGTGCCTCGCGGTCACGGCCGACCGCCACCGCCCGGTGTTCCAGCCCCGACCGGGTGGCGACCAGGGACAGCCCGACGTCGGCGGGAGTGAGCCCGGGTCGGTGCTCCACGTGTTCGCGCAACCGCTGCGCCTGCGCGGCGAGCGCCTCGGGGCTCCGGGCGGACAGCGTCCAGGCGGCGGCGCCGGTCACCGACGAGGTGGCCGGACGGGTCTCCTCCGGAACGTCCTGCGCCGGTGTGCCCGACTCGGGCTCGGGGGCCTGCTCCAGGATCAGGTGCGCGTTGGTTCCGCTCATCCCGAAGGAGGACACGGCGGCCCGGCGCGGCCGGTCGGCGTCCGACCACGGTCGCGAGTCGTGGAGCAGCCGGACCCCGCCGTCCCACTCGACGTGGGTACTGGGATCCTTCGCGTGCAGGGTGGGGGGCATGACGCCGCGGCGCAGCGCCTCGACCGTCTTGACCACCCCGGCCACCCCGGCGGCGGCCTGCGGGTGCCCGATGTTGGACTTGAGCGAGCCGAGCCAGAGGGGGCGGTCCTCGACGCGCCCGCGGCCGTAGGCGTCGATCAGCGCCTGGGCCTCGATCGGGTCGCCCAGGGGCGTCCCGGTTCCGTGGGCCTCGACCATGTCGACGTCGGCGGCGTTCAGACCGGCGTCAGCCAGGGCCCGGCCGATCACACGGACCTGGGAGGGGCCGTTGGGCGCCGTGAGTCCGTTCGAGGCGCCGTCCTGGTTGACCGCACCGCCCCGGACCACGGCCAGGACGTCGTGCCCGTGGCGGCGCGCGTCGGACAGGCGCTCCAGGACGACCATCCCCGCGCCCTCGGAGAACGCGGCGCCGTCGGCGTCCCGGGCGAAGGCCTTGCAGCGGCCGTCGGGGGACACTCCCCGCAGTCGGGTGAACTCGGTGAGGGTTCCGGGCCCGGACATGACCGTGGCGCCCCCCGCCAGGGCCAGAGAGCAGTCGCCGTCGCGCAGGGCCCGCACGGCGAGGTGGAGCGCGACGAGCGAGGAGGAGCACGCGGTATCGACGGTCAGTGCGGGGCCGACCAGTCCGAGGCAGTAGGAGATACGGCCCGAGGCGACACTGGCCGAGATCCCGGTCAGGGTGACGCCGTCCGGGTTCACCGCGTGCACCGGCGGCCCGTACTCCTGGTGCGCCAACCCGACGTAGACGCCCGTGTCACTGCCCGCCAGGGAGGTCGGTGGGATGCCCGCGCGTTCGAGTGTCTCCCAGGCCAGTTCCAGCAGGAGCCGCTGCTGGGGTTCCATGGCCTCGGCCTCGCGCGGCGAGATACCGAAGAAGGCCGGGTCGAAGTCGAAGGCGTCGCGGAGGAAGGAACCCCGGTCCATGGCGACGCGCCGCTCGTCGTCCGGTCCGTCGAACAACCCCGAGAGGTCCCACCCCCGGTCCTCCGGGAACGGACCACGCGTCTCATGGCCCTCGGAGACCAGGTCCCACAGCTGCTCGGGGGTGTCCACCCCTCCGGGGAGCCGGCACCCCGTCGCCACGATCGCGATCGGTTCCGGCTCGGATCGGCGGTCCAGCTCGGCGCGAAGACGCGAGTTCTCCTTCATCGCGCTCCGGAGAGCCGTCACCAGACGTTCGTCTTCACTGCTCAACTCAAGCCTCCTCGTCATACGCTCGGGCCTCGCAGAGCGAGGTTCACCAGGTCGTCGACGCCCATGGCGTCGATGGCGTCCCCCTCCCCGTCCATCTCGGGAGGCGTGTCCGTCCGGTGCTGGGCAGGCGGTTCGTCGGTGGCCTGGGGCTCCGGTGCCAGAAGACCGACGAGGTACCGCGCCAGAGCCCTGGGGGTGGGGTGGTCGAAGACCGCCGTGGCCGGGACCCGCACACCCACGGCCGCGCTGAGCCTGTTACGCAGTTCGACGCTGGTCAGCGAGTCCGTGCCCTGTTCGGTGAAGGGCCGGTCCGGGTGCACCTCGGCCACCGACCCGGACCGGTGGCCGAGCACCACGGCGGTGTGCGCGCGGACCTCGTGCAGCAGGGCCCGGGACAGCTCGTCCGCTTCCATGGCCTCGAAGCGCGCGGCGGGATCGTGTTCCTCCCCCGGGGCGCTCCCCCCGGTCTGTGCGTCGGAGGCGGCGGTCGCGGCGGAATCGGCGCGGGCGGGCAGGAGGTCCCTGAGTACGCTCACGCCTGGGACGGGGGAGAGCCACGCGGGGACGGCGTGGACCAGGTCACGGGCCATGGCGGCGTCGAACAGGTCGAGCGCCGCGTCCGGCCGCATCGGCAGCAGCCCGCCGCGACCGAGGACGGCGAGGTCGCTCTCGTCCAGGTGGTCGGTCATGCCACCGCCCTCCCACAGGCCCCACGACAGCGACACCGCGGGCTGACCCGCGTCGCGCCTCACGTGCGCCAGGGCGTCACAGAAGACGTTGGCCGCGGCGTAGTTGCCCTGCCCCGGGTTGCCGACCACACCCACGGCCGACGAGAACAGGACGAAGGACGACAGGTCGTCGGTGAGCTCCTGCAGGTTCCACGCACCGTCCACCTTGGGTCGCAGGACCGTGTGCAGTCGCTCGGACGTCAGGGCGCTGACGGTCGCGTCGTCGAGGACACCCGCGGCGTGCACGACGGAACGCAGCGGCCGATCCTCGGGGATCGAGTCCAGGACACGGGCCAGGTCCTCACGGTCGGCCGCGTCGCAGGCGACCACCTCCACCCGCGCTCCGAGCGCCTCCAGCCTGGCGGTGCGCTCGGCCTGACCGGGAGTGCCGGGACCACGGCGCCCGAGCAGCAGCAGGTTCCGGGCCCCGTACCCGGTGACCAGGTGGTGGGCCAGGCGGTTGCCGAGGTCCCCGGTCCCACCGGTGATCAGGACGGTGCCCTCCTGCGGGAAGGGAGCGGGCACGCGAAGAACGAGCTTGCCCACGGTCTCACCGCGTTGGAGGGCCCGAAAGGCCGTCTGGACCTCACTGACGTCGTGGACGGTCGTGGGAAGCGGCCGCAGGGCCCCCTCCTCGAACAGCTCCATCACGCGGGCGAGCATGTGGCCGATCCGTTCCGGATCCACCTCCGGCAGACTGAACGCGGCGTAGGAGCAGCCGGGGTGGTCGGCCGCCACGGTGTCGGCGTCGCGGATGTCGGTCTTGCCCATCTCCACGAACCGGCCGCCCGGGCCCCGACCGTCACTGGGTGAGCGAAGAAGGCGCAGGGACGCGTCCACGAACTCGCCGGTCAGCGAGTTGAGGACGACGTCGACGCCCTCGCCGCCGTTGGCCTCTCGCAACCGGTCCTCGAACTCCAGCGTTCGGGAGGAGGCCATCCGCTCAGGGGTCAGACCGTAGGCCGCCAACTCCGACCACTTGTGGGGGCTCGCGGTGCCGAACACCTTCGCACCCATGTGTCGGGCGAGCTGGACGGCGGCCGTCCCGACTCCCCCGGCGGCCGCGTGCACGAGCACGCTGTCGCCGGGCCGCACGGCGGCCAGGTCGACCAGCCCGTGGTAGGCGCTCAGGAAGGCCACCGGGACGGCCGCGGCCTGTTCGAAGGTCCACCCCTCGGGTATGCGGGCCAGCCGGGCCCGGTCGGCCACGGCGAAGGGACCGAAGGCACCGCCGAACATTCCGGCCACCCGGTCCCCGGGAGCCAGGTCCGACACCTCGGCGCCGACCTCCAGGACGACTCCCGCACCCTCGATGCCGATCCCGGTCTCCCCTTCGACCAGTCCCAGGGCGACCACCACGTCCCGGAAGTTGACGCCGGCGGCCCGGACGGACACCCGGACCTCTCGTGGCGCCAACGCGTCCAGGGCCTCCGGCGCGGGCAGCGCCTCCAGGGAGTCGATGGAACCGGGGCTCAGCGTGTCCAGCCGCCACGAGCGCGTGTTGGGCGCCACCGCCTCCACCGCCGTGTCCGAGGCGCGCCTCAGCCGGGGGACGAGGACGGCGCCCGAACGCAGTGCGATCTGGGGTTCGTCGAGACCGAGCGCGACGGACAGCGTCCGGTGGGACTCCACGGCGCCGTCTGAGTCCAACAGCACCAGACGGCCGGGGTGCTCGCGCTGGACGGCTCGAAGCAGGCCCCAGACCGGGGCGGCGGCAACCCCGGGGAGCGGTTCACCCGGGTACGTGGCCACCGCCCGCCAGGTGACCAGCGCCAGGCGGGAGTGCGCCGTGCGCTCGTCCGCCAGCCACGCGCGGACCGATTCGAGGGCTGACTCCAGCCCCCGCCGTACCGTCTCGTGCAGGGACCCGCCCTCGGTGTAGACCACGTGCGCGGGCAACTCGGCGCAGACCAGCTCGGGGACGGGCGCCCCCGACTCCACATCCTCCAGCGAGGGGAGCGCCCCGGGGGTCGGGTCCTCGGCGGCCTGCTCCGACGGAGGTGCCACTCGCTCCCACACGAGCTCGTACAGTTCGGGGATCTCACCCGGCTCCGGTTCGGGCAGCGTGTCCTCGGCCAGGGGCCTCAGGGTCAGCTCGTCCACGCTCCAGAGCGCGCGTTCGCCGTCGGGGCCGGTGGCCAGCAGCCGGTAGCGGTCGTCGCCCAACGGGGTGAGCCGCGCCCTCAGGCGCCGCGGTGTCTCCCCTCCCTCGGTACGGGCCAGCCGGACCCCGCCCCACGCGAACGGCACCAGGGGGCCGTGGTGGCCCTCGGCCCGGTGGTTGCGAAGTACGGCGTGCAGGACCGCGTCGGTCAGGGCGGGGTGGGGGCCGAGGAAGTCCGCGCTCTCACCGGCGGAGTCCGGAAGCTCGACATCCAGGAAAAGTTCGCCCGCGTGCCGGTGCACCGACCTCAGTCCGCGGAAGGCGGGACCGTAGTCGTAACCCAGGGCCCGCAGGGCGGCGTAGTCGACCGGAATCCGTTCGGCGCCGTCCGGGGGCAGGGTGCCGACACCCCCACCCGTCTCCGAGGCGGCGTGCGCGTCGGCCGCCTCCCGGGGCTTCGCACTGGCGACGGCGCCGGAGGCGTACCGTATCCACGGGCTGTCGTCCGTGGTCTCACGGCGCGCGTACACGTTGGTCTCGCGGTGCCCTCGGGCGTCGCGGGCGCCGACGATGACCTGGAGCTCCGCCGTTCCGGCCCCGCCCAACGTCAGGGGGGCCTCCAGTACCAGGTCGGAGACGGTGTCCGCGCCGACGGTCGCCCCCGCCCTGGCCACCAGGTCCACCACCGCGGTGCCGGGGAGCATCACCCTCCCGAGCACGCGGTGGTCCGCGGCCCAGGAGTGGCTGGAGACGGAGACGCGGCCTCGGAAGACCGCTCCGCCGTCGGCCAGGGTGAGTCCGTCGTCGAGAAGCGGCTCCAGCGGTTCCACCGGTCTGGCCTCGGGCCCGCTCGGCAGCAGCCAGTGGCGGGAGCGCTGGAAGGGATCGTCGGGCACGGTGACCGGGGCACCCTCGTCGGCCACCCCTTCCAACACCACGTGTGCGTTGGTACCGCTGATTCCGAAGGAGGACACCGCCGCCCTCCGGGGCCGCCCGGTGTCGGGCCACTCGGCGCCCTCGGACAGCAGGCGGACCCCACTGTCCTTCCACTCGACCCGGTCCGTCGGTTCGTCGGCGTGCAGGGTCCGGGGCAGGCGGCCGTGGCGCAGCGCCTCCACGGTCTTGATCACGCCGGCCACACCCGCCGCCGCCTGGGCGTGGCCGATGTTGGACTTGAGGGAGCCCAGGAGGAGGTCGTGTTCGCGCTCGCCGCCGTAGACCGACATCAGCGCGGTGGCCTCGATGGGGTCCCCCAGACGTGTTCCCGTCCCGTGTGCCTCGACCGCGTCCACCTCGGCGGGGTCGAGTTCGGCGGTGGCCAGGGCCTGGCGGATCACCCGCTCCTGGGCCTCCGGGTTGGGTGCGGTCAGACCGTTGGAGGCGCCGTCGGAGTTGACCGCGCTGCCGCGCAGCAGCGCCAGCACGGGCCGACCGTTGCGGCGTGCCTGGGAGGCCCGTTCGAGCAGGAGGACACCGGCTCCCTCCGCCCAGGCCGTTCCCTCGGCCCCGGCGCCGAACGCACGGCAGCGCCCGTCTGCGGAGAGTCCGCGCTGGGCGGAGAACTCCAGGAACATGCCGGGGGTGGCCATGACGGTGGCGCCTCCGGCCAGGGCCATGGAGCACTCGCCCCGGCGCAGGGCGGAGGCAGCCTGGTGCAGGGCCACGAGTGATCCGGAACAGGCGGTGTCGATGGTCAGGGCCGGACCGTGCAGGCCGAGCACGTAGGCGATACGGCCGGAGGCGACGCTCAGGGTGCTCCCGGTCAACCGGTACCCCCCGTCGGCCTGGCTGGCGGGGTCGGCCAGACGGGAGCCGTACTCGGTGGGCATCGCGCCCACGAACACGCCCACCTGTTCACCGCGCAGGCTGGCCGGGTCCATTCCGGCTCGTTCGATGGCCTCCCACGAGGTCTCCAGAAGCAGCCTCTGCTGCGGGTCCATGGCGTCGGCCTCACGGGGGCTGATCCCGAAGAAACCGGGGTCGAACAGGTCCGCGTCGTGAAGGAACCCGCCGTTGCGTGTGTAGGTGCGACCGGGGGTGCCGGGCTCGGGGTCGTAGAGGGCGTCGAGGTCCCAACCCCGGTTGTCCGGGAAGGGCCCGATGGCGTCGGTCCCCTCTTCCACCAGGCGCCACAGCTGCTCCGGGGAACGCACCCCGCCAGGCAGACGGCAGGCCATCGCGGTGATCGCGATCGGGTCCTCGTCGGCCGGGGCGACCACGGGGGCGGTCACCGCCGGGGCGGCGCGACGCGGAGCCGTGCCCTCCCGCGCGGGAACACGGGGATCCTCTCCGCGTTCCCTCGCGACGTGCCCGGCCAGGGCGGCCGGGGTGGGGAGCTCGAAGAGGACGGAGTCCTCGAGTCGGACCCCCGTCTCGTCCTCCACCAGGTCGGCCAGTTCGAGCAGCATGATGGAGTCGAAGCCGAGGTCGCGGAAGGCGCGGTTCTCGTCGGCGGGGTCCAGCTCGTCCAGCTCCAGGACCCGGGCGCTCAGGGACGCCACCAGACCGGCGGTCCCCCCGCCCTCCCGGTCCAGAGGTTCGGACGCGCGTTCGGCCTCCGGGGGCTCTTCGGCCAACACCGCCGGCAGGGACTCCGGCCAGAACCTGGTCCGCTGGAAGGGGTAGGTGGGAAGGTCGATCCGGTGGGCCCCCGAGCCCCGGAACAGGCTTCCCCAGTCGACGTCCAGGCCCGAGGTGAAGGCCTGGGCGGCGGCGGTCAGCAGTTGGGCGGAGTCACCGTGGTCCCGGCGCAACGTGGGCAGCACCGTACCCCGCACCCCGTGGGCGTCGAGTACACCCTCGACCCCCCGGGCCAGGACCGGGTGCGGACCGACCTCCACGAACGCGGTGTACCCGTCGGTCAGGGCCCCGGCCACCGCCTCGGCGAAGCGGACCGGGTTGCGCAGCCCCTCGTACCAGTACCGACCGTCCATGACCGGCTCGTCCGTGCCGAGCACGCCGCCGGTCAGGGTCGACAACACCGGAACCCGGGCCGGCCTCGGCGTGACACCCCTCAGTTGTTCGAGCAGGGTCTCGCGGATCCGTTCGACGTGCGCCGAGTGCGAGGCGTAGTCCACGTCCACGAGGGCGGCGTGCACACCCTCGTCCACGCAGTGGTCGACGGCGGCGCGGACCGACCCCGGGTCGCCCGAGACCACCACGGACTCGGGGCCGTTCACGGCCGCCAGGTGGAGGTCCGGCAGGGTCTCCAGGAGTTCCCGGACCCGCTCCGGAGAGACTCCGAGCGAGGCCATGGCACCGCTGCCACCGAGCGCCGTGAGCGCCTGGCTGCGCAGGGCCACGACCTTGGCGGCGTCCTCGAGGGTCAGGACCCCCGCGACGTGTGCGGCGGCGATCTCGCCCTGGGAGTGACCGATCACGGCTGCGGGGCGTACGCCCAGGGCCTCCCACACGCGGGCCAGCGCCACCATGACCGCCCACAGGACCGGCTGGACGACGTCCACGCGCGCCCCGGATCCGACGTAGCGGGGTGCCCCCGGCTCCCCCCTCAGCACCCGGGTGAGGGACCAGTCGACGTGCGGGTCGAGTGCGCGCTCACACTCGCGCAGCCTCCGACCGAAGATCCGGGCGAGCTGACCGTCGCTGTCCAGGAGCGCACGGGCCATGCCCTCCCACTGCCCGCCCTGTCCGGGAAAGACCAGGACCGGGCCGCGCCCGTCGTGTTCGGTCATGGGCGCGCCGGAGGGACGGATCGACTCCAGCTCGCGGGTGCCGCTGCCCCCGGGAGCGAGGATGACCGCGCGGTGGTCCATGACCGTGCGGGTGGTGACCAGCGAGTAGCCCACGTCCTCAGGGCGCAGTCCGGGTCGTTTCGACACGAAGGAGTGCAGGACCGACGCCTGGGCACGCAGTGCGTCCTCTGACCGCGCCGTGAGGACCCAGGGCACCGGGTCGAGCGCGCCCTCCCCCGGATCCTGGCGGGGTGTGTCCGACGACCGCCGGGGCGGCGGGGCCAGAACGAGGTGGCAGTTGGTGCCGCCCATACCGAAGGAGGACACCCCCGCCAGCGGGGTGTCGGTCGGCCAGGGCTCCCGCACGGTCTGTGGGAGCAGCCCCAACCCCTCCAGGTCGATCCCTGGGTTGGGGGTGGAGAAGTTCCGGGTCGGGGGCAGCAGCCCGTGGGAGAGGCTGAGCACCACCTTGAGCAGGCCGACGATCCCGGCCGCGCCCTCAAGATGACCCACGTTGGTCTTGGCCGAACCCACCCGTAGGGCTCCGGGACGCCCGGCGAAGACCGAGCCGAGGGCGGAGGCCTCGACCGGGTCACCGGCCGGGGTGCCCGTGCCGTGCAGCTCCACGTAGCCCACGTGGGCGGGATCGATCCCGGCCCGGCGGTGCGCCGCGCGCACGACCTCCGCCTGCCCTTCCGGTTCGGGTCGCGCCAGGAAGGACGTGGGGCCGGAGTTGTTCACGGCCCCGCCGGAGAGCACCGCGTGGATGTGGTCCCCGTCCGCGATTGCGCGGTCGAAGGGCTTGAGAACCAGCACGGCCCCTCCCTCGCCCCGGACGTAGCCGTTGGCGCGGGAGTCGAACGTGTAGCAGTGGCCGTCGGGTGAGAGGCCGCCGAACTGGGCCACGTGCTCGGTGCTCTGGGGCAGGAGGATGAGGTTGACACCGCCGGCCAGCGCGAGGTCGCACTCGCCGTTGCGCAGACTCTCCATGGCCGCGTGCACGCCGACCAGGGAGGAGGACTGGCCGCTGTCGACGGTCATGCTGGGCCCGCGCAGACCGAGCGTGTAGGAGACGCGGTTGGCGATCATGCCCCGCTGGCCGCCGGTGAGGCTGTGGTGCGAGGCGGGCAGGTCGCGCAGGAGATGCGAGTAGTCCGAGGCGATCGCTCCGGTGAAGACGCCGGTCCGGGTCCCGTGCAGGCTGTCCGGGGCGGTCCGGGCGTTCTCGATGGCCTCCCAGCTGAGTTCCAGCATGAGCCGTTGCTGGGGGTCCATGGCCACGGCCTCGCGGGGGGAGACCCCGAAGAAGGCGGCGTCGAAGTCCTCGGCGCGGTCCAGGTAGCCGCCCCAGTGGTGGTCCCGCTCCGTCGACGTCCACCCGAGGCGTTCGGGCGGCGGCGTGATGGCCTCACGGCCCTCGCAGAGCAGCCGCCAGAAGGAGTCCGGGTTCGAGGCGCCTGGCAGGCGACACGCCAACCCGACCACGGCTATGGGCGAGCGAGCAGCGCCGCCGCCGTCAGCATCCCTGGTCATCGCGTTCCTCCGGTCGAACTCGACGTCCTCGCCCCGGGCGGGTCCTGGCCCGAGGGCATGTCACGGGGTTGGCTTGCGAGTCTCGTGAAGGTGCACGCGCACCGCTCATACCTCAGAGATCGAGGGCAGTGACGGACACAGGATGCAACCGCAATACCCGTGATCCCCAGTGGGACCAACAAGCCGAACACGACTCATTTGGCACGTGAATCACACGTGCCCCACGGCCGTGCCGAGCAATACGCAGAGGGGATCGTATCCGCGATTCAGGACACATGACAACGGAACACTATTTTTCGGTCATCACACTGACCCCATTCCGTGCGCGACACAATCAGAAATTCAACAAATCTGTTACCAAAAGGAAATGCCCGATGTCCGCGGACATCGGGCATTGCGAGGCGCGCTCGGAATCGGTCATCCCCCGTTGCGCGCCCGAACCTCGGCCAGGTACTTCATGGACTCCTCCGGGTCGAGGAGCCAAGACGCGTAGTCAGGAGGATAGTCCCAGCCCTGGATCCAGCGGTCGGCGACCTCCGAGTGCGTCGAGGCCGTCTCGACCAACTCATAGAAGTGGGTGGGCAGGTCACCCTGGTCCCACAACGTGGAATTCATCTCGGACCACATCTGGTTGTGCAGACCGAATTCCCAGAACCGGTCGAAGGTCCTCACCAGGAAATCCTCATCGAACTGGCGATCGCCGTGCTCCATGATGGACTCCAGGTAGGCCTTGGCGCACCTGGTGGAATTGTTCCAGCTCTGCCCCACGTAGGGGTCCATCGTGACGACGACGTCCGCCATCCCGAGGACCTTCCCGCCGGAGGGCAGCGTGCCCACAGGGTTGCGTACCTGGGGAGTCAGCTCCTCGATCAGGGTGCTGCGGCCGCCCTCCACCAGCACGGTGTCCTTGACCCGCTCGTAGTACTCCGGGGAGTACTGGCGAAGCAGGTCCTTCATACGGCGCAGCTGTTCCTCGGGGCCCGGACGGTCCGGCCAGGCGTCCATGGGGCCGCCGCGCTTGTCCACCATGAGCAGGTTGTGGCAGGGACCGTCCTGGCTCAGCATGGGGATGAAGATGGTGTTCCCGGCCTCCCGGGCGGAACAGGCCCAACCGACGTTGTCGTCGTCCTCCGTGCTCGGCCAGACGTCGTAGATCTGCGCCTGGGCGATGGACCGGGGGCGGGCTCCGCTGAACCTGCTCTCGTCGTAGTCGAAGAGCTGGCCCAGCTCCCCGTGGCCGACCGCGACGATGATCAGGTCGAACATGCGGGAGAAGTAGTCGAGGTCCGTCACGGTGACACCGTGAATGACGACCTTGCCTCCCCGGTCCTCGAAGAACTCCAGCCAGTCGGCCATCTTGACCCGGCGGTCCACCGCCACCATGTAGTCGTTGGCCTTGCCGGTCCGTCCCTTGAGGGACAGAGTCGGACGGTCCGCACCGGGGTAGAGGTGGACTCGCTGCTCCCGGATCTGGGGGCTGAGGGCGCTCCACAGATCCAGCTCGTACTCGCGCTCGTAGTCCAGGGCCGTGGGGAAGGTGAACTGGGTGACTGACGGCCGCCCGGTCCGGATCTCCGTCGAGGACTGCCCCGTGATCACCGTGACGTCGTAGCCATGGGTCAGGAGACCGTGAGCCAGGTGCAGGCCGGCGTGGCCAGCGCCGACGATAAGGATCTTGCGCATTGTGTCGCTAACTTTCCTGGGAATCTACGGGGGCTGCGGGGAGGATCGGCCAGAGGGGGTCCGAACGCCCCCGCCCGTCAGGCGACGGGCTCGCTGGCTCGGTTGTGCTCCAGCGCGTACCGCAACAGGGTCTTGAGCACGTCGCCGCCGGACGTCCTGTGTCGCGCGTCGAAGTCGATGATGGGGACCTCGGGACTGACCTCCAGAGCCTCGCGGACCTGCTCGGCGGTGTAGTCCAGGCGCCCCTCGAACTTGTTCAGCGCCACGATGTAGGGAATCCGCTTGTTGGTCTCGAAGTAGTCGACCGCGTCGAAGGAGTCCGCGAGCCTTCGGCAGTCGACCACGACGACGGCGCCCACGGCGCCGCGGACCAGATCGTCCCACATGAACCAGAACCGGGCCTGCCCCGGTGTACCGAACATGTACATGACCAGCTCGTCGTCGATGGTGATTCGGCCGAAGTCCATCGCGACGGTGGTCGTCGTCTTGTCGGGTGTGACCGAGGTGTCGTCGTGCCCGACACTGGCCTCGGTCATGATCGCTTCGGTAGTGACCGGCGGAATCTCCGACACCGAGCGCACCAAGGTCGTCTTGCCGGCACCGAAGCCACCGGCGATGACGATCTTGCTCGACATCTTCTTGCGATTCGACCTGCTGTCACTGGAAAAGTCGTTCGAGACCACGAAGAGCCCTCTCCAGAACCTGGTTTTCGGACGGACTGCTGCCGGTGATGGTCGGGTGGATGTACACCAGGTCCTGCTCGGCCAGGTCACTGACCAGAACCTGAGTCACACCCAGGGGGATGTTCAACTCAGCCGACACCTCGGCGAGAGACCGCGTCTCCCGGCACAGTTTGTAAATACTGATCGACTCCGGCATGAGGGTGCCAGGAGGTTCCTGCCCGGGCTCGGACGTCGAGACCAGGGTCTGCACCATCAGCGGATGCCGTGACCGCGTCCGCCCACCCGTGAAGGTGAACGGGCGAACACGGTTACTCCTTCGCCTGCGGAAGCTCATAGCCGCGGCAACCTCATTCCTGCCGAACCGTTACGGGTCACCGCTCGTCAGTTCTGGATGACCTCGCGCAGCTGCGAGCGCAGCTGCGGAGTGAGCACGTGGGCGACGTTGTCCACGAGCTTGGCCATCTGGAAACCGACGATCTTCAGCTCCGTACCGGGTGCGGTGAGCACCGCCATGCAGGAACCGTCACTGATGGCCATGATGAACAGGTGGCCGTGGTTGAAGCGAACCAGAAGCTGCTCGCACTCCCCCCGCTGGAACAGACTGGCACCGCCGACCGCCAGGCTGTGCAGCCCGCTCGCGATGGCCGCGAGCTGTTCGGCGTGCACCTCGGGGAAGTCACTGGAGTGGGTCAGGACCAGGCCGTCGGAGGAGACCACCACGGCGTGCTCGACACCGCGCACGTCCCGGACGAACCGGTCGATGAGCCACGAGAAGTTCTCAACGCTGTCGTTCGTGGATTCAGTCATGGTTGTGCTCTACCTGCCTCGGCCGAAGGTCGTGTTCGCTGGGGGTCTGGGGTCTGGGGCCCGGTCGGAACGTGCGGGCCCCCGTTGGGAGGGTCATTCCTTGTCGTCCTCGAGCTCCTCGCCGTCGAGCGCGGCGCGTTCCCCGTCGAGGAAGTCGCCGAGCTCGTCACGGATCTGTTCCGCACGGGCCTCACCGGTGAGCCGGGGCGGGGTCTCCTCCCGGCCCTTCGGCGGGGGCGGCGCGTTGTCCGAAAGCGCGTCGGGGTGCGGCATCATCCGCAGCGGCGAACCGTGCGGGGTGGCGCTGCGTCGGGGCAGGCCCGCCGAGGTGACCGTCGCGCTGCCTCCGGCGGAGGGCTGCGGCGGGGGCTTGGGACTTCCGGCGCCGTTGACCGCACGGCCGTCGGAGGACTGCTGCGGAATCGGGCCGGTCGAGGTCACGGGAGCGCTCGCGCTGGGAATCGTGGCGGTACTGGTCTGTCCGGGGGTCCGGGGCGTGGCCACCCTCAGGAGATCCTTGGGCACGATGGTGTACGCACTGACCCCTCGGAAGGAGCGCGACTCCAGCCTGGTCTCCAGGTTGTGCTTCTGCGCGATCCGGCTGGCCACGTACAGACCCATGTGCTTGGGGACGTCGTCGTCCAGGACCGGGTCACCGTCGAGCCGGCTGTTGAGTTCCACCAGCTGGGCCTCGGGGATGCCCACTCCCTCGTCCTCGACGACGATCATGAGGCGGCCGTCGTCCAGTTCGCGGGCGCTGACCACCACCTGGGAGTGCTCCGGCGAGTTCGCGGTGGCGTTGTCCAGCAGCTCGGCCAGGAGATGGCTGATGTCGTCGGCGGCCAGACCGGTGATGGAGGTCTGCGGGATCTTGCCCAGGCTGACCCTGGGGTAGTCCTTGATCTCCGAGGTCGCGGCGCGGGCCACGTCGAGCAGCGGGACGATCTCGTCGTGGGCGTCGGACTCTCCGCCGTCGTGCCCGGTCAGCACCAGGAAGTTCTCGCCGTTGCGTCGCATACGGGTCGCGAAGTTGTCGATCTGGAAGAGCTTGTCGAGCAGATCGGGGTCCTGCGCCCCGGTCTCCAGGGCCTCGACCATCTCCAGGAGCGCGTCGACCAGGGAGAGGTCCCGCATGGCCAGACCGGCGAGCGCCTCGTTGAGGAGGTCTTCCTGAACCTCGCCCCGCGGAGCGGAGCCGACGTCGGTCGGCTCGGCCGTCCCGACACCGGCGGTCTCCGTGACGGGTGCGTCGGCGGAGGCCTGACCCTCCTGGGCCCGTGTCCGCGTCTCGGTGGCGGTCGGAGCCTCCTCGGGCTCGACCCCCTCCTCCTGGGCCGGTTCGTCGGCGGTGCGCGTGTCCGTCCCGTTCTCGGAGCGGGTGAGCGCCCGGTCCTGGCCGATCTCAGGGGAGACCGACGGCTCGGCGCGCTCAGCGAAGAACGTGGCGGCCGACTCGGCGGTTATCACCTGGGGCTGCTGGCCGGCGGCGAGCACGATGACGTGCTGGACCGGCTGGCCGTAGGGGTTCATCTGCCCGTAGGGAGAGAACTGGCCCGGGTAGACGACCGGCTGGCCCGGAAGGACGTAGCCGGGCGGCTGGTAGGGCAGCGGATAGGCGCTCTGGTACGGCAGCGGCGGCGGGTAGGCCGGGTAGTGCGGCGCGGGCGGCTGCGGGGCGTAGTCGGCCCTGGGGTACCCGGCGTACGGGTGGCCCTGGGCCTCGTGCGGCGGCCGCTGGTAGCCGTGGGGCGCTGCCTCGGGACGGCCGTAGCCGTGCCCCTGGTACCCGGGGGCCTGGGGGCCCTGTTCCGGGTGGCCGGGGAAGTAACGGGGCTCCTGGTACCCGTAAGCCTCGGGGTAGCCCTGGGGCTGGTGGCTGCGGGCCTCCGGGTAGCCCTGGGGGTCCCGGGGGTAGCCGTGCTCGGGCTGGCCCTGGTAGCCGTACGGGGCCTGGGGGCCCTGACCGGTCGCCCGGTGGTCCCGGCCCGGCTCCGACCCCTGGGGGTGGGCGGGCGCGGGGCGCGGCTGCTCGTACGGCGAGTCACCCTGAGGGGACGTCCACTGCGCCTGGGGCGCGGCGGTGTCGGCGGCGGGCCACCTCGACTCGACCGGCGCGGCAGGGCGCTGGGCGCCGCCGTGAGCGGCCTCGGGCGGGCCCGGGTCGACCCTGGGTGCCTCGGCCCTCGGGGGCTCGTGATTGGCACGCTGCCCCGGCGTGTGCCGTGGGGCGGCGGCGGGTTCCGGTGTCGCCGGTGCCGTGGGTGACACAGGGGCCTCGGGCCGCTCTGTGTGCTCTGATGCTCTGGGGCTGTCGGTCATGGTGTCCGTGGTGGCGGGGATGTGTGGGCTGCGCGGTTCGGGCTCGTTGAGTCCGACTCCGCGCCACTGGCCGACCTGGTTGGCTCCGGTGTCGACGTCGTCGATCTCCAGGTTCCGGGTCGTGTAGGGGTTGGGGACGCTCACCCTGGAGGTGGGACGGTAACCGTTCTCGGCGGACGCGGAGAAGGGTCCGGTGGGGGGCTCCGTCGCGGCTGTCTCCTCGCCGTCCGACGTTCGGTCGGTGTTCTGCGAGTGCGGATGCACGGGCTGATGCACGGGATTTCCTTGCTCGGTCTCCGGTGACGGGGGTTCCTGGGACTTGACCATCCGGGAGATGGCCCGGCGGAACCTTCCTTCGCGCCTGGTTCCACGCCCATCCTCCGTCGACATCATCTTGGCCAGGGAGTGGTCATCGCGCTCCTGCGGTGACTGCGCCTGTGCCACAATCTCGTCTCCTCGCATCAGGTGGGCGGATGGCGGTGGCCCCGCACCACCGCCCTGACCAGGGAGGAAATCGTTTCTCGGGTCCTTTGGGCCCGCGAGACGACCAGACGCCCCTAACGCCGGGGGGACGCCTCGACGGTTCTGGCGGGAGAGGGGGTTCGTGGCGCGTGGCCGGGGGTCGGCGGCGAGCATCCGATCCGGCGGACAAGTGTCCCCGCTCCACACAATTCCCGTACTTCCACCGGGAACCGTCGTTCGGTTCGTCAGACTAACAAAGGACGCCCAGCTTGACAGAAGAATCGAAGATCCGCCGAAAGGGCACCGGGCACCCCTGGGGTGACGTGGGAAAACTCTGAGAAAGTGACTTCTCGGACCACTTTGAAATCAGTGCTTTTGTCCTGGTTTGTCTGATTCTTGCCGGGTGTCACCTTCTTGTGGCGACACCCGGCGCCCCACCCGCCACACGTCGGTCAGAGGTCGATCCCGACCTGCCCCGGAGCCGCGTTGACCAGGGCCGCCATGTTCCCCGGCGGCTGCTGGTTGTCACGCAGCAGCTGGTGCGCGACGCCGATCTCGTCGAACGGTACGGTCTTGGTCACACAGGGGTCCAGCTGACCGTTCGCCACGAGGTCGATCACCATGCGGCACTGCGCGGGCGAGGCGAAGTGCGAACCCTGGAGGCGCTTGAGCCGCATCCACAGGAAGCGCAGGTCGATGTCGGCCTGGAAGCCCGAGGTGGCTCCGCAGATCACCACCATCCCGGAGTTGTCGCACAGGTAGAGCGAGGTGGGAAGGGTGTCCGCCCCCGTGTGCTCGAAGACGATCCTGGGCGCGCGCCGCTCGCCCAGCTCCTGCCAGAACCTCTTGCCGAACTCCCGCACCCCCCGCATCCACTCCGCGTAGGCCTGGGTGTCGCTCTCGTCGGGGACCCGGCCCCAGTGGTCGAAGTCGGTGCGCAGGATCGTGCCGACGGCACCGAGCTGGCGGCACACCTCGGCCTTCTCCGGAGTCGAGACCACGGCGATCGGCCTGCCGCCCACCTGACGCGCCAGCTGGATCGCGGAACTCCCCAGACCGCCCGCGCCGCCCCAGATCAGCACTGGGTCGCCCGGTCGCACGACGTTGGGCTCCCAGCCGAAGAGCTGGCGGTAGGAGGTGGCCGCGCTGACGAGGAAGCCGCCCGCGACCTCCCAGGTCATCGTGTCCGGCTTGCGGTGGCACTGGACGTCCTGGACCAGCGAGAACTGGCCGAAGGAGCCGTAGTTGTGCTCATAGCCCCACACGCGCATGCTCCGTGAGGCGATGGGGTCGCGACCCATCCGGATGTCGTCCGAGCTCTCGTCCCACTGCCCGGGGGAAATGATGACGTGGTCACCGACCTCGACCCCGCGCACGCCCTCGCCGACGGCCCAGACCACGCCCGAGCCGTCGGAGCCGCCGATGTGGTAGTCCTCCGTGGCCCCCGCCTTCTCCCGCGCGGCGATGACGTCGGCGGGGTGGCCCATGGCCGCCCAGATGTTGTTGTAGTTGATGCCCGCGGCCATCGTGTAGACGAGGACGTGACCGGGCCGCAGCTCCGGCACCGGAACGACCTCCTGGGCGAACGCGTCACGGGGCTCGCCGTAGCGCTCACGCCGGATGGTGAAGGCGTGCATCCGCTCGGGCACGTGGCCCAGCGGGGGAACCTCACCGAGGTCGTACAGGTCCTTGAGGTCCTTGGACATGGTGCGCCAGTCCTTTCCAGAGCCGGGAGGCGGGGCTGTCGGGGGACGTAGGGCGACCGGCGTGCGACCG
>NZ_LAVM01000005.1:0-109995 GCF_001083815.1 Nocardiopsis sp. SBT366
AAGCCCCGCGAGGGGCGCGGGGTCGGGGGTCGGAGCGGCTCGGAGCCGTCAGCCCTTGAGGCCCTCGCCGAGCTTCTCGTCGGTCTCGCTGAAGGTGGTGCCGACCTGCTTGAGGTACTTGGCGATGCCCTCAAGACCCTTGTTGACGTCCTCGAAGCCGCTGTTGAAGTCCTCGAAGAACGGACGGAAGTGCTTCTCCGCGGCGGGGGTGCTGTAGCCGTCCGAGATCAGCGCGTCGACCTTGGTCTTGATGCTCTGGAGGCGCTCGGTGAACTCGTTGAACTCCTGGGTGAGGGAGCCCGAGGTCTCCTCGGTCTTGTCGCTGTCGACGTTGTACGCGGGCATGTGTCTCTCCTCGTGTGTGTGCTCTCCGGGCGGCCGCGTCCGGCCGAGGCCCCGAGGGCCTTTCTGTGCTCATTGTGGCTGATACGTATTCGTGGGTGCTGGTTCGCCCCGGAACCCGCTGACCCGCACCGGTTGGCGGAGATTCAGGTGTCCTCGTCCGCGGGGACGTCGCGCTCCCAGAACCGCGCGGAGCCGGTGATGGCGTCGAAGAGGTCCAGGACCTCGTCGACCTCGTGTGAGTTGGGGCTGGTGCAGCTGACCAGGATCCGCTTGTCCAGGCCCGGGTACTCCATGGCCGTGTGCATGGCCACCGTGCGCACGATCGCCTCGTCGGTCTCGTAGTCCGTGATCCCGTGGATGCGCCCGCACTGCCCCAGCCCGGACTCGGTCAGGTCGACGACGCTCTTGCGCAGCCAGGTGCCCTCGCGTGCGGTGGCCGAGTCCTGGTAGACGTAGTCGACCAGGCGCAGCGGGTCGATGGTGTTCTCCCCCCGTCCCGCAGGGAAGGCGAACACGCAGACGGTCGCCATGAAGAACCCGTCGTCGTACTCCTGGAAGGCCCCGGCTGCCGAGATCAGCCCGGACCCGGTGGCCTCGTTGGTCACCCTGGACATGTCGGCGATCAGCTCGTTGAGCGCCTCGGCCTCCTCCGGCCGGTTCCCGTATGTCTCCAGGACCTTGGCGCGCAGCTCGGCGAGCGCGTTCCCGGACAGGTCGTACTGCGTCCAGCCTTCCGGAAGCGCGTAGTCGAACAGGATGTCCCGCTTCGGGACGTCCTCCTCGAACAGATAGGGCATGGCGGTCGGTTCTCCTCGTGCGGGCGGGTGTGGCTCTCCGCGGTCTGGCTAGACGGCGGACTGGTTGGGGTGCCCGGGGGGCGGAGGGCCTGCGGGCGCGGACTTGTCCTCACTCAGGCTCGTGCCCAGTTCCGTGTCCGCCTCCTCGAAGGTCTCGATCACGGGGGTGAGCGCCTGGAGTAGGGCACCGAGGTCCTCGGCCTGGCGCTCGTAGTTCTTCTTGCAGTCCTTGCCGTAGTCCTTGGCCTTGTCGACCAGGTTGCCCGGACCGATGTCCTCGGCCCGGTCCTCGGGGCTCCGGTAGGAATCGCCCTCCTCGGCTTCGGCGAAGGCGCTCTGGATCCTGCCGAGCGACCCCCGCATGTCGATCAGGGCGTCGGTGTCGATACTGACGATGGTGGCCATCCGGCCCCCTTCCTGGTTCGTGCGTCATCCGGCGGTGCGGTGTCAGCCCTGGTCCCGCATCTTCTCCACGTCCTCCAGGCTGACGTCGTAGAGCTTCGCGAGCCTTGCTTCGAGGACCTTCCTCTGCGCCTGGGCCTCGGCGAGGAAGCGGTCCGCCCGCTCCTGCTCCTCGACCGCACCGGGGTTGGAGTGCTCGGTGTCGCGGGTGGCCTCGTACTCCTTGAGGTTCTCCTCGGTGAGCAGCTTGTTGAGCGCGTCGAGCTGGTCCTCGACCTTCTCGCCCTCGCGGAAGTCCTCGTGGAACTCGTCAAGGTACTCGTCGCGCAGGTTGTTGCGCATGGCCTGGTGGCCCAGCTCCAGGGGGAGGCCGGGCAGGCCGTCCGCGCCCGCGTACCGGCCCTCGGCCGCCGCCTTGGGGATGGCCGTGCCGAGCTGCATGAAGGACTGCACCACGTAGCTGGGGTTGGGCGTGCCATCGGGCCCGAAGGCGATGCCGTCCGAGAGCCAGTCCAGTCCCGTCGCCTCGGCCGCGAAATGGCGGGCGAAGTCGAAGCCCGTTCCCGCGACCACGTTGAGGATGTTCTTGAACAGCTCGAAGGGGATCGCCTCGACGGCCGCCCTCCGGGTGTTGGGCATGTCGGTGACCGGATCGCGGCCCGGACGTTCCGGGCGATCGGAGCCGCGTCGTCCCTCCCCGTCTGAGGTGGTTCCCGACCCGTCGCGGCCGGAGCTGGCGGTGCCGCCGTCGGCCGACGGTCCCGGCACGTCCACCCGGTGCTGGGTGCCGTCCGGTGCGCTGACACGGACGTGGTTCTCGGTGACGCGCAGCTCGGGGCCACCCCCTCCGGGGTCGACCCGTGCTCCTCCCCTGGCGTCCCTGACCGTGGTTCCGTTGCTCGCGTCGGTGACCTCGGTCCGCCCCGAGGCCGTCCGACTGCCCGCGACGTCCCCGCCGGTCTCGAACCTGATCTGCTCGGGTGAGTTCCTCGGGTTGCGCCACTGGATCCCGCCGTCGCCGGTGTGCACCGGACTGCGCACTCCACCCCTTCCGGGGTCGGCCGTGACCTCGATGCTCTGGGCACCGTTGCGCCCGCTCGTTCCAGCGGGACCGGTGGACACCTCCCACGTGCCGGAGTCACGGCCGGTGCCCCGCGCGCTCAGGCCGTCGGGCGTGATGTCGACGGTCCGGTCGCCGGAGCCGACGGTGCCGGGTTCCCGGCCCGGGGCCATCGTCGTGTTGACCTCGTTGCCCCTGGCCCAGACGCTCGTCCCCTCGCTCGTGGACACCGAGTTCTCGTGCTGCGAGCTCTCCCCGAACGATCGACGGGGTTCCCTGTCGCTCCTGGTCTCGGCCACCCTCTCGCCCGGGATCACGCTGCTCTCGTCCGTACGCGCGGTCGTGGAAGCCTCGCCGTCGGACACCCGCACCCGGTCTCCGTCGGTGTCGCCCCTGAGCTGTCCGGGGCCGGAGACGCTGAGCCGTCCGCCACCGTTGTCCGCCCGGTGGCTCCCGTCCCTGGTGCTCACCGCGACGGAGCCGTCACCGCGGCGCGTCACCTCCAGGGAGTTCTCCCTTCCGCCCGGAGCCGCCATGCTCACGTCTGCGTCTCCCGATGTGCGCACCGACCAGCCGTACGGGCTCTCGACGCGCATCGCGGGGGCCGAGCCCGGCCCGCCACCGCCACGCCCCGGCTCGATCGTCACCCTGGTGAGCGTGCTGCCGTCCGGGGAGCTGATCACCATGAAGGGTGAGTCGGCACCGGGGCTCAGGGGCAGACTCGGGTAGGTCTCGCCCCTTACGGGCGTACCGTCCATGTTGTAGGTCCGCTGTCGGCCGCCGTCGACCACGCGAATCGCCCTCGTTCCCTGGTGGTCCACAACCTCGACCCGGGCCCCGTGGTCGAAGCTGACCTGTCCCGGTTCAGCGGTGACGTTCCCGGCCCTGAACACGGGCCGGGTACCGCCCCGGGTGTCGGCCTCCTGCCGGAGGGTGGCGTCGTTGCTCTGTGAGAAGACGGATGCCCGGAGGTCGATGCCGCCGTCCGCGCGGATCTCGGCGCTGGAGGGGCCGCCCCTGACCCTTCCGGTGCCGTCCTGGCGCAGTGCGAAGTCCACGCCGTGGTCCGCATGGGACAGGTGCGCGGAGTCAGGCCTGACCTCGGCTCGGGCGTCGCCGGATTCGACCCGGACCGTCCCGTCGGCACGGTCGAAGCCGTGCGAGGAACCACCGGGGACGTCGACCCGGTAGCCGTCGACCCCGACCTCCGCGTTTCTGCCCGTGGTCGGGTCGGTCACCTGGGAACGGGGAGGACGCCCCGTGCTGTCGGCTGCCGCCCGGGTGACGTCGGGGCCGTCACCGTCCATCCTCTGGTCGACGGGGCCGTCGCCGGTGTGGCTGACCCGCAGGCCGTCCGCGTCCTGGCGGACGGTGAGACCGTCCTCGGTCCGGACCTCGTTGCCGTTCGCGTCCCGCGAGACCGAGACGTCGCCGTCTCTCGTGGACACCGTCAACTCGCCGTCGCGGTAGGAGGCGCGCCCCCTGCCGCCGGGGCCGGTCACCGCCAGGTCGCCCGTGCGGATGGCGCCGTCGCGCTGGGAGCGGACCGACGAGCCGTCCGTCGAGGACACCTCGAAGCCCCTGCCCGTACTCCGCACGCCCGTGCCGTTGACGTCCGCTCCGTCACGGGTGACGTTCAGGGTGAGGTCCGATCCGCCCTCGCTGGCGGCCGGGTAGCGGTAGGAGGTGTTCTGCTCGCCGTCCGGTCCACGCGTGGTGGTGAACTCTCCCCGGCCGGTGGTTCGTGTGTGGGTGACGGTCGAACCGTCCTGGGCGGAGGCACCGGAATCAGCACGCGGGGAGTCGGGGGGCTGGGTGTCCTCACCGCGCTGGCGGGGCGCGGCCTCGCTGGAGGTCTGCCCCGGGGACCGCTGCTCGGGCCGGATCGGTTCCTGCCCGCCGCGCGCTGGCGCGGACTCCTCCGCTGACCGCCGAGGGCTCTGGGAGCCGGGCTCGCTCTGGGCCCGGTCAGCACTCGGGGTCGGGGACTCGCTCGGGTCCTGACCGGTGGTCCGAGGAGCGGGGTTCGGCTCTGTCCCGCCGTGCGTCGATGAGGCGCTCCCGTCAGAGCGCGCACCGGGTCGGGCGGAGGCATCGAGGGCCTGACCATCGCGGTTCCCGGATGAGACGTCCACGTCGTCCGGTTCACCGACCCGTGTCCGCGAACGATCGGGGGGCTGCGGTGTGTTCGTGCCGCCCCCGGACCGGGTCACCGGCGCGAACTCCTCCCTGGGTTCCCCACCGGCGTCGCGTCCACTCCGGCCCTCACCGGAGTCACGGCCGCCCGCTCCGTCCCCGGACTCGGACGCCGAATCCCGCGAACCACCCTGGTTGGTCGGGTTGCTCGCGTCCGAGTCGGGGGCCGGGTCGGCGGAGGTCCGTCCGTCACCGGACCCACCGACGACACCATCCGCGCTACCGGCGTTCGGGGCACCAGCCGTGTCTCCAGTCCCAGAGACGTCACCGGAACCGGTGGGTGTGGCACCCGTACCGGCGTCACCCGAGCCTGCGGAACCGGTAGCCTCCCCGGCACCGGAAGCATCACCAGAACTCATGGTCGCAGCACCCACAGCAGAAGCGCCGGGACCTGTGGCACCGTCAGCACCGGCACCCGACACGGATGGTCCACCGGTGCGGCCGCTGCCCGAATCCTCCCCCGTGCCGGAGGGGCTGGTGTTCCCAGAGCTCCCACCGTCGGCACCAGCGAAGCCACCAGAGTCCGTGGAAGCAGCGGCGTCAGCGGAACTGGTCGCGTTCTCGGCCCCACCGGACGACGTGTTCGTGGCTGCCCCAGTCGCGGGATCAGCTGGGGACGGACCGGCAGCCGTTCCGCCCTCCGGGCCTCCCCCGTCCACGGAGCCACGTGTGCCCGTTCCGTCCCCGGTCGTCGCGGTGCTCGACTCTCCGGAGCCGCCGCGGCCCCCGGAGTTCGTCCCGTTGTCCGAGGACGCGCCCGAGTCCGGGGGTCCATCCACGTCAGGCCCGGAACCGCCGGGGTCCGGCGTCGAGTCGGTTCCACCGCCACCGGAACCGCCGTTGTCCGCACCGCCCCCGAAGAAGGTGGGCAGCGTCCCGTTGTCCTTGAGTACCCCGGCGGTGGACCCTGCCGCGCTGGTCCCGACAGCGGTCAGCGCCTCGCTGGTCCAGTTGATGTCGCTGAGGCTCCTGCCCTCACCCGCGACCTGCACCGTGACCGACGATGCCATGCTGGCCGCGCTGTCCTTGGCGATGGTGGTGGCGATCTTCCCACCCGTGGTGTTGGCCGCCTGGCTCACCCTTCCGGCCGTGGTTCCGGCCGCCCGGCTCACCCTGGCGGGAACCGCGCGGCTGGCACCGCTGCGGACCGAGGAGGCCGCCCTGGACACACCGCCGCGCAGGCGCCCCGGGGTGCGGGTCGCCGCCTGGCGCGCCATCCCGGTGACCGCGCGCCCGCCCTTGAGCAGGGTGCCGCCGGGGATGAGGGAGAGCGCGTCCATGCCGAGGGTGACCACGGTCTCCATGTTGAGACCGAACTTGCCCTCCTTGACGAGGGAGGACGTGCTGATCGCGAGGACTGCGGCGGCCAGGGCGATACCGAGTCCGGGGATGAAGATGGCCGCCAGGCCCGCGACGACCATGGCCACCGCGTACAGCAGAGGGTTCTCCTCGACCCATGTGACGATCTTGTCCAGCCAACCCCACAGCTTGCGCGGGCTGCCCTGCTTGGCCTCCTCCAAGGCGTCGGCGCACTCGCGGGCGGCCTCGTCCATGTCGTTGAGGACGCTGGTCAGCCTGGTGATGAACGCGTCCCGCTCGGGGTCCTCACCGTCGACCCTCTTCTTCCAGGCGTCGGTGTCCTCCAGCGCCGTGTAGGCCGAGGCGGCCTGGTGGGCGATCGACGCGCTGTCCTGACGGGCCGTTCCGAGGGAGATCTCCCACTTGTCGAGGGCCCTGTACCCCTTCTCGTAGGCCTCCTGGGCCTTGTCCAGGTGCTTGGGCAGCTCGTTGACGAGCTCCTTGAGGGCCGCGACGGTGTCGCCCTCACCCAGGGAGTTGCCCTCGAGGCGCCGCATGTCGGCGGCGGCCTGTTCGGCCGCGTCCGACAGCCTCTCGTAGAACCTGCTCAGGGTGCGGACGTCACTCGTCTGCCACGGAACGGGGTCGTCGGGGCGGTCGAGCAGGTCCCACCGGAGGTACTCACGAGGTTGTTTGGCCACGTCCCGAAGTACTCGCTTTCCAGGTCCGACAGGGCACCGTCGTGATCCGCGCACAGGCAGCGGCACGAACAGCCAGGGGTTCGCGGGGCTCGGGGGCGTAGGGCAACGCGCGAGTCCGACATCATAGACTCCCACCCCCGTGAGTGAACAGATGCCTCGAAAGGCCCCCGAGTTCCCGTGAACCGGGAGGAGTCTTTCCGCATCTTCCCCCCGGACGATCCCACCAGCGCAGACACCAACGGGAGAGAGCGCGTGACCCTGACAGCGGCGGCACGACCCCTCGGAACACGGTCGGCGGCGACGCGGACGGCCCGCACCGCCACCGGCCTCGCGGTCAGCGCCTCCCTGGTGGCGGCTCTCCTGTCCGCGACCGCGTCCCCGGCGAGCGCCGACACTGGGGGCACCTACGACATGTGCCCCCAGGTCTACTACTACGTGGTCCCGGAGGGCTCCCCCGGGCTCGAGGCGATCGCCGACCTCATCCTGGACGACCCCGAGCGCGCCGACGAGATCCACGAGCTCAACGCGGGCCGCACCCAGTCGGACGGCCAGGCTCTGGGCGAGGACCGCGCGCTCCAGGCGGGCTGGCGGCTGGTGGTCCCCTTCGACTCCGGCGGGGAGGGCGTCTACGAGGGCCGCGACCCGCTCTGCGTGGTCGCGGTCGACCAGGCCAACGCCCAGGGGGTCGCTCCACCGAGCCCGCACCCGGCGCCGCCCGCCTACTCCCCGCCTCCCGAGGAGGAGCCGTCAGCTGAGCAGGGCGAGGTCACCGACGTCACCCCGCAGGACGACAAGCCCAAGATCGACCCGCGTCTCCTCGCGGCCGGTGCCGCGGTGCTGATCCTGCTGACCCTGCTCACGCTGTTCTGGCAGCCGATCGGCCGCGCCATCGCCTGGCCGTTCCGCAGGATCGCCGCGCTCCCCTGGCGCAGGCCCCGCAAGCCCAGGTCCGCTCGGATCGCAGCGGCGACGCGTCGCCGCCGGGCCGCGACCGAACGCGTCACGGCGGACCCCGACGCCGTCCACCGGGCGGGGGGCGCCCACGCCGACCTCCTCGGAGCCCCCGCCGAGGTTCCCGCCCGTCCCGTCGCCATCCTGACCACGCCCGGGGAGACGACCGCGATCGTCCCCGCCGGAGCGACCCCTCCGGCGACCTCGTGGCGGGTCGTCGACACCACCACGTGGCGCTACGCGCGCGGCTCGGGGTCCTCCGGCCCGCTCAACTTCGCCGCGTCCACCCACACGATGGTCCGCCCCGTGGTCAACGGGGTCCTGGCGTGCCTGGGCACGCTGGAGGACGGAGACGCGCTCGTCCACGTCGACCTCACCAGGACGCGCGGTCTGCTGGCCGTGGGCGGGGACCGCACGATCGCCGCCGACGCGGTGCGCGTGATCGCCGACGCGCTCCACTCCAAGGGCCTGACGGTCCGGGTCCTGCGGTCGGGTCAGCCGCTCCACTCGTTGGTGACCGCGGCTCCGCCCGACCTGACCGCCCCGGACCCCGTCCACGGCCTGGAGCACAGCGCCGAACACCCGCTTGTGGTGGTGGTGCCGCGTCCGCTCGGAACCGCCGACGAACACGTGCTCGGCGGCATCCCCCCGAACACCCTCGTGGTGGGCACCGGGGAGTCCATCCACGCGCGCTGGCAGTGGGAGGCCCACGAGGACGGCACCGTCGACACCGGGGCACTCGGCCTCAGGGTGGTCCTGCGGTTGCCCGAACGCCGCCAGTGAGCGGGGCCGCCGCCCTCGGGGGCGCCGGGCTGTCTCAGCCCGGGTTCCCGGTGCGCTCCTCGCGCTGGATCTCGCGGACGCGGCGGTAGCTGACGACCTCGTGGGGGAAGGGGACGCGGAGGGCGTTCGGGTCCATGCCCTCCGCGAGCAGCGCCCGGAAGAGTTCGTCGGGGGTGTCGGTGCGGGCGGTGACGTACGTGCCGTTCCGGCTGACGATCTCGACGCCCTCGCCCGCGCGGGCGTTGGTCAGGTTGAACCTGCCGAGGCGTCGCGCGTGACGGCCCTCGAAGCGCGCCCTGCCGACGTACCCGACCGAGCCGACCCGAAGCCTGACGCTCCGGTAACCCGCGTTGATCTCCAGTTCGCCCTTCGCGACCCTGACGTGGACGCTGGAGACGTACACGAGGGTGCCGCCGAGAGCGGCGGCGAGAAACAGCACCGCGCCGAAGGGCCACCAGAACGCGCCCTCGTCCACGATCAGGATCCCGGTGCCGACCACGACGATCGCCAGGGCGGTCACCATTCCCGCGATCCGCAGCACCGGGTTGGTGACGACACCGCGCTCGTAGCGGGGCCCGGGGGCCGGTGTCCGGTCGCTCACCGGATCAGCTGGCGGCGTCGGAGGGGGCGGGGGACTCGGAGTCCTCGGCGTCCCCGTCCTGCGCCTCCTCGGTGGCTTCGAGGTCCTCGGGCGCGGGACCGAGGACGAAGCGCTGGCGGTCCTGGACGAGGATGGCGTGACCGGTGTCGGTGATCGCCTCCACGTAGGCGGAGAGCTCGTCCCCCACCACGTCCATGGTCTCGGCGTCCAGCACCAGCTGGAGGTCGCCGTCCTCGTTGGAGCGGGAGTCCCCGTAGACGAGGCCGCCGTGGGCGAAGGCCGGGGAGATCGAGCCGTCGTCCTCCTCCAGGCCCCAGCGGACCTCACCCTCCACGAGGTCGACGGCGACCATCGTGGCCTCGCCGCTGGCCTGCGACAGCAGGAGCGTCCCGGTGTCGGGGTCGTGCAGGAGCCCGGGGTAGCCGGCCTCGTCGAAGTGCCGGGAGACCGGGTTGGTGCCCGCCTCCTCCAGGGTCCACAGCGGCTCGCCGTCCACGGTGTCGTGCGCGGAGAGCACCGAGGGCGCCTCGGGCTGGGCCCAGCGCAGCAGCACCGTCGCCGGGTCGTCCGCGTCCTCCGCGTCCTCCGCGTCCTCCTCGGGCTCGGCCTGGGGCGCCGGGAACACCCCGAGGATCTGCGGGACGGGGGTCGGCGCGGTGGCGGGCAACCCCAGTTCCTCGTCGCTCGCGGCCACCGACCACAGGAGTTCACCCGCGTCGTCGGGGTCGAGCGAATGGGCGCGCAGGACGGAGTCCCCGGAGTCCAGCAGGACGGTGTCGTCCCAGGCGGCCACCGGCACGCCCAGGCGCTCGGGGTCGTCCGCGCTGGCCTCGGTCTCCTCCCGGTCGGTCTCCTCGTCGGCGTCGGTCTCGCCGTCCTCCGACTCCGGATCCTCCGACTCGGGGTCCTCCGCCTCGAAGGTGTAGGACCACAGCTCCTCGCCCTCGGTGTCCAGCACCGAGAAGTCGCCGTGGGGCTCCTCCGCGCTCCACTGGGCAGGGCGGCGCACCGCGAGGCCGTCCAGGTAGAGGTCGCCCTCCTCTGCCGGTTCCCAGAGTCTGTCCCCGTCGGCGTCCAGGACGAAGGGGGTGTCGTCCGCGTCCGTCATGAGCAGGACCGACGCACCCTCGGTGTCGGTGTCGAATCCCCGGAAGCGCGCCTCGCCCTCCCAGAGGGTGTCACCGGTGGCGGCGTCCTGGAGCAGGTGGCGGTCCTCACCGCCGGAGCTGATCAGGAAGGCACCGCCGACCGAGCTGATCCGCACGCCCAGGGGGTCGTCGAGGATGTCGTGGGAGTCCGCGCCGTCACCGTGCAGGTGGCGCAGGACCTCGCCCTCGATGCCGGGAGGCGCGTCGCCCTCGAACTCCGTGGGGATCGGAGGTGGCTCCTCCTCCGGTGCGGGAGCGGGCGGCTCCGGTTCAGGATCACCGGTGCACCCCGCGACCAGCAGCGCCGCAAGGCCACAGGTCAGCGCCTGAAGCACCCGTGAGCTGCGCATTGACGGTATCTCCCCACGAAACGATGACGTTTACGGCAAATCCTAAGCCGGGGAGCGGCCAGGTGGATACACGGTGTCGGCCACTCGTTACGGCCCTGTGAGCGCGCCGTTCCCGGGCTCAGGCGCCGATTTCGGGCTCCACCTCGATGGTGGTGACTCCCCTCACCTCGGACTCGGCCCGGCCTCCGGTCAGCTCGGCGAGGCGGACCTCGAAGTCGGGAAGTTCGGCCTCGGGCAGCGCCACCTCGATCCGGACCCGCTCCTCGTAGGCGACATCCCGGACGGTGACCGAGGAGTCGCGCAGGTCGCTCTCCAGCCGACCTCCGAGGACGTAGTCGGCGAACACGTCCACCACCAGGAGTCGGCGCCGTTCCAGCAGGCCCAGTTCCTCGACGGCGGCCGACACCGCGTTGCCGTAGGCGCGGATGAGCCCGCCCGCGCCCAGCTTGGTCCCGCCGAAGTAGCGGGTGACCACCGCCACCGTGTCGGTGATCCTCCGGTGGCGGAGCACCTCGAGCATGGGCACCCCGGCGGTCCCGGCTGGTTCGCCGTCGTCGCTGGACCGCTGGACGCCTCCGTCGTCGCCCAGCACGTAGGCGGTGCAGTTGTGGTTGGCGCTCCAGTGCTCCTTGCGGCGCTCGGCGATGAACGCGCGGGCGGCGTCCTCACTGTCCACCCTGGCCATGGCGCAGACGAACCGGGACTTCCTGATCTCGATCTCGTGTTCGCCGCCGCGCTTGATCGTTCTCATGTCGCCTGTTCAGAAGGGTTCGTGGTGGGACGCACCAGTCTGCCATCCCTGAGGGGGCCGGCCTCCTGCCGCACGGTCTGCTGGTACGGTCCCCTCACCGGAGGGGCCCAGGAGCGCCGGGAGAGCCCGCGCAGCGGGGGCCGGGCGCACGGGCGCGCCCTCACGAGGGCGGTGCCGCCCCTCCGCCCACACCACAGTTGCCGCACTGGTAGTTATCCCACATGCACTTTGGGTAACGTTGCGGACAGCCACAGCACTGATCCCCGGGGAGTCCCGACATGCGCACCACGCCACCCGCCGTCGGTCTGGTCCTGACCGCCCTTCTCGCCACCGGGTGCGCCCAGGGCGCCCCCTCCACGAGCGACGGGGCGACCTCCACGGACAACCCCGCCGCCCAGCCCACCACCGCCCCGAGCGTGACCGCTTCGATCTTCCTCCCGCCGGGCGAGAGCGCCGGGGCGATCACCTACGACGAGACCGCGGTGCCCGAGGGCGCCACCGCCGACGTCCAGGTCCGTGTCCAGGACGGTTCCACGTTCGTGCAGTTCACCGGGACCGGCCTGGAGGCGGACCGGGACTTCGGCGCCCACGTGCACACCCGCCCGTGCGGTGACGACCCCGCCGACGCCGGGCCGCACTACCAGAACGAGGTCGACCCGGCGGCGAAGGACGACGAGCCCTCCACGGACCCCGAGTACGCCAACTCGGAGAACGAGGTCTGGCTGGACATGACCACCGACAACAGCGGCAACGCCTTCGTCACCTCGACGGTGGACTGGGAGTTCCGCGAGGGCGAGGCGCACTCCCTGGTGCTGCACGACGAGCACACCGCCACCCACGAGGGGCACGCGGGCACCGCCGGGGACCGCCTAGCCTGCGTGACCGTCGAGTTCTGAGGCCCGCGGGCGGCCCCGGCGGCGGGGCTCAGTCCGGCAGCACCCTGCGCAGCACCACCTTCTCCGCGAGCGCCCAGGTCGTGGAGGCGAACAGGTAGATCCCGGCCGCCAGCGGCACGCACGCGGCGATGACCACGGTCATGAACTGCATGTAGGAAAGCGCCGCGAGCATCGGGGGCTGCGCGGGGTTCTCCCGCATCATCGGCAGCACCACGTAGCGACGGTTGGCCCAGGCCACCAGGGCCAGGAGGACCAGCAGCGCGGCGAAGACCGGCGGGACCAGGAGCCCCTCGACGCTGGCGACCAGGGTGGATCCCAGTTCGATACCGCCGAAGGTGTGTGCGAGCAGGGGCTCCTCCCCCGGTCCGGCACCGATGAACAGCCCGTACAGGGCCACGACCAGGGGGATCTGCACGAGGCCGGGCAGGCAGCCCGCCAGCGGGGAGGTGCCCGCCTCCGTGTAGACCCGGCGCTGTTCGGCGAGCATCCGCTCCGGGTTTTTGCCGTGGCGTTTGGTGATCTCCGCGAGCCTGGGCGCGATCCGGGCGCGCTGCTTCTCCGCGCGCACCTGGGCCACCCCCAACGGCAGGAGCAGGAGGCGGACGGCGACGGTCAGGCCGACGATCGCCAGCCCTGCGGCCAGGGCGCCCGCGAGCGGTGTGAGCGTGGTGGTGAGGGCGGCGAGGACCGCCGAGAGCATGCTGATGACGGCCGCGATCGGCCCGAAAGTGTACAAGGTCGGGACCCTTCGTCTGGGTGGGAAGTTCAGACGTCAGGCCGCTCGGAGCCGAGCCACGGCACGGGCGTGCGTGGGCACAGCGGCGTGCGTGGGCACGCGTCCGGGCGTGGGTCAGCGAGCGGCCGGAAGGGCCGCGCCGGGGGCTCGGGGACGCGGTCTGCCCGCCGCGTCGGGGTCGCACAGGGTGAGGACGGGGAGTTTCCTGGCTCTGCGGCGCATCGCGTGCGCCGTGCCGGTGGCGGTGTCGCCCACCGGCCACAGGGCCGTACCGCGCAGGGCCAGCCAGGTCAGGGCCGCGCCGACCGCCACGACCAGCAGGGTCAGGGCGCCGCCCTCCACACCGGGGAGCGGGAGGTCGACGGGGAGGAAACCGAGGGTGAGGAACTCGAAGAAGGGCATCAGGTACTGCACGCGCGCCCTCCCTTCCCGTCCGTTGGCACTCATCGTACCCAGTCGCCACCAGGCCGACGAAGGGCCCCTCACCCCGCGGAGAAATCCGCCGACACTCCGCGGCGGCTCCCCACCTTTCGCGTGATCCTGTAGCTAAATGACACAGAGTAGCCAACTCCGCACACGGCAGCGCCCTTCGGTGCCCGGCCGCGTCTCCAGTACCTGTGTCCCAAGGGCTCGCGCGAGCCCGGTGAAAAGGGGAATCCCGTGCCGATCCGCCCTGCGAACCTCGCCACCATGTCCGCGACCATCGCCGGGGCCATCTCGGGGATGGCCAGCAGGGAGGAGACCGCCCCTGTCCTCGTCACCTTCGAGTCCGGCCACGAGCAGTCCGTGGAGAACGGCGGCTGCCGTGTCCTGGAGACCGGTCAGGGCGGGGTGGTCGAGATCGAGGGCGAGTCCCGGTTCGCGCTCTTCGCGGGCACCAGCTGCCAGGGCAGCCGCACCCTGGCCTCCGGTCAGGGCTCCGTTCGCTTCGGCACCCCGGTCCTGGCCGGGGCCATCGTGATCGGCTAGGCGTTCCCCGCACGGATGCCGGGGACCTCGTCCGGAACGCGGTCGAGGACGTCCCCACGGGAGCGCAGCACCTGTCCGGCGGCCGCGTGCCCGAGGCTGAGCCGCCGGTCCGGTACGAGGTCGTCGAGCAGCCCCGACAGGAAGCCCGCGGCGAAGGCGTCGCCCGCACCGACCTCCTCCACCACGTCCACCGACGGGGCGGGCACGAACACCGTGTCCGCCCCGTCGAAGCTCGTCGCCCCGTGTTCGGCGTCCTTGACCACCAGGGTGGGCACCTCGGGGAGGATCGCCCGGACGTCCTCCACCGCCGGGGTGCCCCAGAGGCGTTCGGCCTCGTCGCGGCCGACGAACACCACGTCGGCGCGGCGCGCGAGGTCCAGCAGGACCGGCCCGGCCTCGCGGGCCTCCCATAGGGCGGGCCGGTGGTTGACGTCGAAGGAGCGCAGCGCACCGTTCCCGGCCCGCCGGTCGAGGAGCTCCCGGACCAGCGCGGCGGCGCGTGGGGACAGCGCCGAGGTGATCCCGGACAGGTGCACCAGCCGGGGCCCCCGTGACCACACCTTCTCGGCGTCCACCACGGACATCGTCGATGCGGCCGACCCCTTCCGGTAGTAGAGGACCCCGGCTCCGCCGGGCGCGGTGTCCTTCACGTACAGCCCGGTGGGGAGCACCGGGTCCACCTCCACGCCGCGCACGTCCACCCCGCAGCGGGCGACGGAGTCGGTGACCATCCGTCCGAAGGGGTCCGCCCCCACCCGGCTCACCCAGGCGGAACGGTGGCCGAGCCGGGCCAGCGCCATGGCCACGTTGGACTCGGCGCCACCGGTGCCCACCGTCAGGCGGGCGCCCTCGGCGAGGGCCCCTGGGGAGGTGAGCACCGCCATGGTCTCCCCCACGCAGACCGCGTCGATCCTGGTCATCGGGCGTTCCTCCGAATGGATCGGCCGGGCAGGCGGTCGGTGCGACGCCCGTCCCGGACGGTGAACTCTCCGGCGATCATGACGTGCTCGATGCCCACGGGAGCCTGACGCGGTTCCTCGTAGGTGGCCCGGGCGTGGACGGTGTCGGGGTCGAAGACGACCAGGTCGGCGACGCCCCCGACGTGGATGCTCCCCCGGTCGACGAGGCCGAGGCGCAGGGCGGGCCGCGAGGTGAGGTGCCGGACGCACTCCTCCAGGCTGAGCAGCCCGAGTTCGCGCACGTAGTGGCCCAGGTAGTGGGGGAAGGTGCCCCAGCCGCGCGGGTGGGGGCGCTCCCCGACGAGGATGCCGTCACTGCCCGCCGTGTGCGACCCGTGACGCATGATCGTGCGGATGTTCTCCTCGTTGCCGACATGGAGGAGGCAGCCGCTGCGCAGCTCGTCGGCGATCAGGAGGTCGACGAAGACCTTCCCGGGGGCCTCGTCGCGGGCCCTGGCGAGGTCCGAGACGGAGGACCCCACCGCCCAGGAGAGGGCGGGGTCGGCGGTACCGGAGACCACGAGGGTCGTCCAGTCCATGGGGACGCCGTGGTTGCCGTCCGTGCCCTCCACCTCGATCTCCCGCAGGACCCGGGTGCGGATGGCGGGGTCCCGCAGGCGTTCGAGGGTGGCGGTGGTCCCGCCCTCCTGGACCCAGGAGGGCAGCGGGGCAGCGAGGTAGGTGGCGCTGGCCCGGTAGGGGTAGGAGTCGAGGGTGACGTCCAGGCCGTAGCGGACGGTGGCCTCGTCGATGGCGTCGAGCACCTCGGGGGCGCGGCCCCGGTTCTGCGGGAAGTTCACGTGGCAGTGGGCCAGGTGGAGGGGCACCTGGGCGCGGCGGGCCACCTCCAGGCACTCCTGGTAGGACTCCACCACGCGCGAGCCGTAGTTGCGGTGGTGGGGGCAGTAGTAGCCGCCCGCCGCGCGGACGGGTTCGAGGAGGGCGACGATCTCGTCGTCGCTGGCGTACATCCCGGGGGTGTAGGTGAGCCCGGCGGAGAGTCCCTGCGCGCCCTCGGCCATGCCCCGGGCGATCATCGCGCGCATGCGGTCGGTCTCGGCCTCGGTGGCGGGTCGGTCGTCGTTGCCCACGACCGCCATGCGGACGTTGCCCTGGGGGACGAGGTAGGCGGCGTTGGTGGGGGACCCCCGGTCGATGAGGTCCAGGTACTCGCCGACACCGCGCCAGGAGTAGTCGAGGTCGGGGGTCCCGTTCCACGCGGCGATCTGTTCGCGGACGAGGTCGACGGTGGCGTCGGTGACGGGCGCGTAGCCGAGCCCGTCCTGGCCGAGCACCTCCAGGGTGACGCCCTGGAGGACCTTGGCCTCGTGGGCCGGGTCGGCGAGCAGGGCGAGGTCGGAGTGGGCGTGCATGTCCACGAACCCCGGTGAGACGGCGAGGCCGCTCACGTCGATGATCTCGCCGGTGCTCCTGGCGCTCCCGGGTGGGACGATGTGGCTGATGCGGCCGTCACGCAGGACGAGGTCGGCGAGGCGGGAGGGACCGCCGGTGCCGTCGATCACCCGTCCCCCGGCGAGTACGGTCTCGGGCTGCACTGTTCCTCCGTTCGGGGTCCCCGACACCCGGTTCGGCGTCTCCGCCGTCGGAGTGTCAGTGTGGCCCAAGATACGCTTCAGCAAAGATAATTGGTAACTTTGTTGCCAATAAATGTGTTCGCGGACCTGCGTGACCACACGATCCCCGGCGCGCGCAGGAGCACGCGAGACCCGACCGAAGGAGACGCATGTCCAAGAAGGCGGTCCAGACCGACCAGGCCCCCGCTCCCGCCGGTGCCTACAGCCAGGGCGTCGTCGCGGGCGGTTTCCTGTACACGGCCGGGTTCGGCCCGCAGGACCCCGAGACCGGCGAGGTGGCACCGACCGTGGGTGAGCAGACCACGCGGGTGCTGGCCAACGTCGCCGCCGTGCTCGCCGAGCACGGGCTGACCCTGGACGACGTCGTCAAGGCCACGGTCCACCTGGAGAACCTCAAGGCGGACTTCCCGGAGTTCAACGCCGTCTACGAACAGCACTTCACCGCCCCCTACCCGGTCCGCACCACCGTGGGCTCCGACCTGGCCAACATCCTGGTCGAGATCGACGTCGTCGCCAAGCTCCGCGACTGACCGATCGCCTCGGTCCGCATCCCGGTCGCGGCCCGATCGCGCCCCGGCCACCCGTTCACCGCCCGGTGAGCGGCCCCCGGGGACGCGGCTCATCGACCGGCCGTCCCCGACATCGGCTCCCCGGGGGCGGCCGGTTCCCTCGTGTCGGCCCCGGCGCGCGGCTGCCGGGGCGTCCGCGCCGGACGCCCTCCCGGATCCCCCCGGTGTCATCAATCCGAGAGGCCGCCACGCACCGGGCCACGACGGCGCGCCCGCACCACGAGGTCGTGGACGGTGTGGACGGTCCCGTCCAGGGTCTGCTCCGACGGCCGCGCCTCGTTGACGATCACGTCCCACTCCCCCTCCATGAGCGCGGCGGTCACCGCGTCACCCTCGTAGAACAGCTCCGGGTACGGCGGACGCGGCACTCCCGTCTCCAGGTCCCTGGGGTGGTGGGCGACCACCAGGAGCTCCCCGCCGGGCACCACCGCCGCCGCCAGGTCCGCGAACAGCAGCGCCCGGGGGTTCGGGTACAGGTGCATGAACTGGACCGTGACCAGCTCGTACTCGGGGGTCGGCGGAGCCCACCGGGTCACGTCCGCGCGCAGCCAGGTGATCCGGTCCGCCACCCCCGCACCCGCCTCCACCGCGTGCGCGGCCGCACGGTCCAGCGCCACGGACGAGATGTCCACGGCCGTCACCCTCCAGCCCCGCGCGGCCAGCCACAGGGCGTCCGCGCCCTCACCGGCGCCGACGTCCAGCGCCCGCCCGGGCTGGACGCCCTCGATCTCGCTGACCAGGTGCCGGTTGGGCCGCCCGCTCCAGATCCGGTCACCGGAGCGGTACCGGTCGTTCCAGAAGTCCTCGCCCATCTCCTCGGGCAGGGAGCCGTACTCGTCGGTCATGTGTCGACCACCTCCTCCCCCACTCTGCTCAGCGCGGTGCGGTGATGCGAGTTCCCTTGCCGAACCGGCAAAGGAGTCGCACGAAAGAGGATGAGAAGACGGTCCGGATATTCACAGGAATCTCAGAACTGATCCCTATTCACACGTATCCCACGAGACGTCCACAATTCCCCCTCACTGACACCTCAGAGGACTCACAGAAATGATCATCTGGCGCGGCTGGGGCATTCTGGTCCTACTCATCGCTGCGGCCATCGCCGTCCCCTGCGGCATCGTCGCCGGGCACCTCATGGGCTCCCAGGCCTCCGGCCTCGGCGGAGCCGTGGGCTGCGTCCTGGCCGCCGTCGCCGTCCACTTCGTCGGCCGGAAGCTGAACGCCCCCACGCAGGCCTTCGACCCGGCCACCGGGCAGCCCGTCCGGCACCGCAACGCGCACACGCTCTTCTTCGTACCGATGCAGTACTGGGCGTTCATCCTGCCGGTCGTCGCCGTCGGCATCGCCGCCACGGCCTTCCCGCTCTGACACCCCGCGAACCCCCGGGTCGCCCCCCGGCCCGGGAACGCCCCCGCCCCTCCCCTGCCTGGGAGGGGTGGGGGCACCTCTCAGGAAGCCTCCGACTCCGGCTCGCCGAAGTCCCTCAGACACAGCTCCAGCAGGGCCAGGACCCGTTCCTTGAGCTGCTCGCGGTCGTGCGCGCGCAGCGCGGTCGCCCCCTCCACGCGCCGCACCCGGCCCACGCCCAACAGGACGGCGGCGACCAGCGAGGCGTGCACGCGCGCGTCGGGTCCGCCCAGGTAGACGGCGAGGGGATCGATCAGCGCGCTCTTGAGCCGCCCCTGGTAGACCGACTGGAGGTCGGGGTCCCCGGCGGAGTCGTCCAGTGACAGCTGCAACGGGGTGCCCTCGCCGTGCAGACGGCCCACCGAGTGCTCCGCCAGCCGTTCCGTCAGGTCCTCCGGGGAGCCCTCCTCGATGAGCCGGGGGAACACGCCGTCCTCGCGCAGGATCTCGGTGAGCAGACCGGCCTTGGAGCCGAAGTAACGGTTGATGAGCGCGACGTTCACCCCCGCGTGGGACGCGATCTTGCGCGAGGAGACCGCGCCGTACCCCTCACTGGTGAACAGTGTCTTGGCGCTGGCGAGAATGCGCTCCCGTGTCGCCTCACGGCCACGCGTCGGCGCCTCGGCGCCGGCTCCGGTCCGTTCCGGACGCTCCATCTGCACACCCCTTGGTGGCCGCGATCGGGCTTTCAGTACTCCAGGTTGACACCTCGGTACACCCCACGCATACCGGAAGCGCCCGAGAGATACCGATTTGACAGGTCAACAGCGTTTACATATACCTGACGTGGATGCTTGCCCCCGGTGTGCGTGCCGTGGGGCTTTCGTGCGTCCGGAATCGGGGGCCTCATGGAACAGTCAGTACAAGGGACATCCACCACCCGGGGCTCCTCCCCGGGGACCGCCTCCCCCCAGGACCTCCCGGCCCCCGCACCACTGCCCGAACCCACACCCGAGTACCCCTCACGTCCGGTCGTACGGCGGATCATGGTCGGGCTCGTCCTGGCGATGCTCACCTCGATGCTCACCAACTCGATCATCGGCACGGCGCTGCCCACGATCATGGGCGAACTCGGCGGACAGGACCGGCTGGCCTGGGTGGCGACCGCCGCCCTGCTGACCATGACCGCCTCCACCCCCGTGTGGGGCAAGCTCTCGGACATCTGGGGGCGCAAGCTCCTCTTCCAGATCGCCCTCGGCATCTTCATCGTCGCCTCGCTGGCGGCGGGATTCGCGCAGGACATCAACTGGCTGATCGCCGCCCGGGCGCTCCAGGGCCTCGGCGTCGGCGGCCTGGCCACACTGCCCAACATCATCCTCGGCGACGTCGTCTCGCCCCGTGAACGCGGTCGCTACAGCGGCCTGATCGGCATGGTCTTCGGCGTCTCCACCGTGCTCGGACCGCTGGTCGGCGGGTTCCTGGTGGACAGCCCGCTCGGCTGGCGCTGGTGCTTCCTCATCACCGTGCCGCTCGCGGTCGTGGCCTTCGGCGTCATCCAGTTCATGTTCCGCATGCCGTTCACGCCGCGCCACCGGCCCACCGTGGACTGGCTGGGCGCCGGACTCATCTTCAGCGCCGCCAGCACGGTGATCGTCCTGCTCAGTCTGGGCGGCACCCAGATCCCGTGGAACTCCGTGCCCGCGTACGCCATGGGCGCCGCAGCGGTGCTGCTGACCGTCGCGGCGGTCCTGGTCGAGCGCCGCGCCAAGGAACCGATCATCCCCACTCGCCTGTTCCGCGACCGCACGTTCGTGCTGGCCTCGGCGGGTTCGGTCACCGTGGGCATGATGATGTTCGGCCTGATCATCTACATGCCCCAGTACCTGCAGATGGTGCACGGCATGAGCCCGACCGTCTCCGGGCTGATGACCCTGCCGCTGGTGGCCTCGTTCCTGCTCACCTCGATCGGCTCCGGCTTCGCGATCAGCGGTACCGGCCGGTGGAAGGTCTACCCCGTCGTCGGCATGGCGCTCTGCGTGATCGGGTTCACCGTGCTGAGCCTGGCCCAGTTCGACCCGGGGCTGACCACGGTGGTGGTGGGACAGATGCTCGTGGGCCTCGGGTTCGGCCTCAACATGCAGATCCTGCTGCTGGCCACCCAGAGCGCGCTGCCGGTGAGGGACATGGCCTCCGGGACCGCCTCGGTCACCTTCTTCCGCAACCTGGGCGGGGCCATGGGGGTGGCGGCCTTCGGCGCCGTCATGGTGAGCCGTCTCAATGCCGAACTCGCCTCGGCAGCGACCTCCGCGCAGGAGGCCCTGGCGCTGGACACCGCCAACGGCACTGACTCGGGTGCCCGGGAGCTGACGGTGGGACTGGAGCAGGCGGCCGAGTCCGCCCAGGGCTCCCCGGAGCTGGTGCACTCGCTGCCGGGCCCCGTGCGCGACGTGGTCGTGGGCGCCTTCGACCACGCCATGCAGGGGGTGTTCGTGGCCGGTGTCCCCATCGCCGTGCTGGGCCTGGTCGCGGTCTCGTTCATGAAGGGCGTGCCGCTGCGCGGTGGCGGGCCGAAGCGGGCCCCGCGGGCTCAGAGGTAGCGGCGGAAGCCCGCGGCCGAGGTGTCGAAACCCAGGGCGGCGTAGAAGCGGTGCGCCCCCTGGCGGCTCTCGTGGGAGAGCAGCTCCACCTTGTAGCAGCCCGCGCGCGTGGCACGGTCCAGAGCGTCCTCCATGAGCGCCCGGCCGATGCCCTGGAGTCTGGTGTCGGGGTCGACGACGAGGTTGTCGACCACCGCCCAGGGCTGGGCGTCGTGGGTCAGGTTGGCCACCGTCAGCAGGTCCAGGGTCCCGATGATCTGCCCCCGGCGCTCCGCCACCAGCACGGTGCGGTCGGGGTCGTTCTCCATACGGGTCCAGGCGCGTACGGCGGCGGAGGACATGCGAACATGAGCGCTCTGCGTGTGGGTGGTGTCACCGAGTTCGCGCAGGAGACGCAGGATCGCACCGAGGTCGGACCGAATGGCCGCGCGGATAATCATGGCTGTCGGCATCGTAGCCGACAGCCTGCGACAAGGCGGACGTCACCCTACAACTGACCACAAAACGCCAAGGGCGGGACCGGCCGGTCCCGCCCTCGTGACACACCTGACGACACCGGTGCGAAGCCCGGTACGGCGCCGTGTCAGGGCTTACGGATGACCCGCACGCCCTCGTCGTTCGTGGGCGGGTGCTGCTGTCCGCTCTCGGGGCGACGGTACACGCCGGTGATACCCGGGTCACCCCCGGCCTCCTCGGCGGGCGGAGCCGACGGCGCCTGCTGCGGACCGCTCGGCTGCTGGTGCGCCTGCTGCCCCGGGGCCGGGGCGTCGAATCGGGCACCCTGCGGGGGCTGCGGGGCGATGACCCTGGGCTCACCGCCCTTGCCCTCGTCCTGCTTCGGGCGCTGCTGGGCCTCGGGCCTGGGGGCGTCCTGCTGGCCCTGCTCGGGCTTGGGCAGCGGCTGGATGCGCACGGTGGCCTGGTCCGGCTCCTGCTGGAGCGGGGGAAGCTGGGTGGTGGCCTCCTCCTTCTTCTCCGGCTGGGCGGGCTTGGGGGCTTCGGGAGCCTTGGTGGCCTCGGCGGCCTTGCCCTCCGGAGCCTTGCCCTCCGGAGCCTTGGCCTCGGGGGCCCTGTTCTCCGGCTTGACCGCGGGCTTGGGGCGCACCGGGTTCTGCGGGCCCGAGTTCGGTTGACCCTTGGGGGCCTCGGCCGGAGCGGGAGCCGTCTCCTCGCGGGACAGCCCGGTCTCCAGGGCGCCGGCCTTGTCCTCGGCGACGACGAGGTCGGCCAGCGTGGAGTGCATGTCCTTGAGGCGGCGCAGCGCCTCGGCGTGCGTGGCCGTCAGCGTGGCCAGACGACGGTCGGCCGTGTCGTGGATCTTCTTCGCACGGGCCTCGGCCTCGCTCAGGCGGCGGTCGCCCTCCTGCTTGGCCTGCTCACGGAGCTGGTCGGCCTCCTTCTTGGCACCGCCGACCATCTCGTTGGCCTCGGAACGCGCGGAGGAGACGATGCGCTCGGCGTGCTCCTCGGCGTCCTTGCGGTGCTTGGCGACCTCCTCCTGGGCCTTCTTCTGGGCCTCCTTCACCTCGGTCTCGACCCGGGAGCGACGCTCCTTGGCCTCTTCCTCGGCGATGCGGAGGATCTCCGCCATGCGCTCGCTGATCTGCTCGTGCTCAGGCTTGACCTGGGCCTTCTCGCGGGCGATCGCGAGGTCGCGCTTGTACTGCTCCAGTTCGTCGTCCATGCGCTGGAGGCGCTCACGGAGATCCTTGAACTGGTTGTCCATTCGGACGTAGTAGTCGTCGACGTGCGCCTTGTCGTAGCCGCCCTTGCGCACCGTCGGAAAACGGTCTTGTTGCAGTCCGCCGCCCGGCAACATATCGCTCATGTGCCTTTCATGTCCTTAACACCGTCGCTGCGCGTCGCAGGTGGTGAGAGATGGTGAGAGTTGCCCCGTGCCCATTTGTCGTCGAAGCACCCGTCGAACCGTTCGGTCTGGTTCGCCCGCGGATGCCCGTTGTCGAGCTCCGGCTCGGCACGATGAGGGGCACCGGCCGAGAGCGGAGCGTGAAGCCGTGGACACCGTCCAAACGACCAAGGTAGACACGCGCTGCGCCGAGGCGTCAAGAGCCCCGGCGCATACGTCGCCGTGCGGACCCTGGTCACGTTCTTACTAAGGTATGCGCGATCATCCCCGTACGGGGGCGTAGCGGTCAACTTCCTGCCCTCTCGCCCCAGGGGACATAAAGCGAGAGGACCCACGCATGGACAGCGAGACGGACGGATTCGCCATGGAGCCGCGCCCGGGGGCCAGGATCGGCGGGGCGCCCTTCGGCGAACCGGAGATCCATCCCACAGCCTGGATCGCCCCGGGCGCGGTGGTGGTGGGACGCGTCCGTCTGGGCGCCGAGAGCAGCGTCTGGTACGGATCGGTCCTGCGTGCGGACACCGAGGACATCGTGGTCGGCGAACGGGTCAACATCCAGGACCAGTGCGGACTCCACTCCGACCCGGGTCAGCCCGCCGTCCTGCATGACGACGTGAGCCTGGGGCACAAGGCGATGGTGCACGGCGCCATCGTGGAGGAGGGTGCGCTCATCGGCATCGGCGCGATCGTCCTGGGCGGGGCCAGGGTCGGCCGGGGCGCGCTGGTGGCCGCCGGTTCGCTGGTCGCCCCGGGCAAGGTCGTCCCCCCGAACACCCTGTGGGCCGGGCTCCCCGGCAAGGTCGTCCGGGAACTGAACGACGACGACCGCCTCGTGCTGGAGCACACCCCCACCGCGTACGCCGCCTACGCCATCCAGCACCAGGACGTCGCCTGGCGCTGATGGCGTCGGACCTGCGGAACCGGTGCGCGGGTAACCGCGTACCGGCTCTGCGTGCGGTGAGGGGCCCGGCGCCCTGTCGGACGTGCTCCCGCACCCTGCGGGTCGGTTTCGGGGGAGGGATCCGTGAGTCGGGGGAGCCGCCCTCGAAACCCCCTTCCCGCCCGAGCGGTCCTCGGCGAGCGGCCCCGAGCACCGCGCACGCCGTCACGGGGACGGCGGGACGTGTGGCTCCCACCGCCGCAGGGACGTCGGGCGGCGCCCCGTCCGACGGTGGCTCGCCTGGGTGACATCCCGCATCCCCTCCCCCCAAGGGGATGTGGGGCACTGGCTAACCCGGATGAGCCCGGCACTGGCCCACAAGAGTCATGCGCTCCGGGGTCCTGCGGCCGTAGCCTGGTGGTCCTCTCTCCTTGTGGGATCGGTTCCGTCGCGCCGCGCCCACATCGCCCCGGCGCGCGGGGTTTGCCGTCCTGTCCTGCGACACCGGTGCCCCGGGAGGTGAGTGGTGGTGAACGGCCTGGGTGCGAACGGGCTGAGTGTGTGCGACCGGCTCCACGACCACGTCGCGCTCGACGAGATCGAGCTGTACGCCGAGGTCCTCATCGCGGTGGCCGACACCGACCACAGGCTCAGTCCCGCCGAGATCGACCGCGCACTGGGGCTGACCGGGCGCACTTTGGTCGGCGACCGACCCGGCGGCGGCAGGGCCCGGGGTGCCGACACCGCCGCGAACCCACCGGTCTCGCCGACCGAAACCAGCGCACCGGACGAGGGCACCCGGCACGCCGCGCCCGGCTCCACGAGCACCGCTCCCACCAGGAGGAAACGGCCGCGCCGAGGGGCCGTACCCGAGCAGCCGTCCGAAGTCAGGTACGCCGGACCGGTACCCCCGGCCCGTGACGGCCACCGTCCGCCCACCTTCGTCGTTCCCGTCCACGGCGGCGTCCAGGACGGTCCCTCCGCGTCGCATCCGCTGTGTGACGTGGTCCTGCCACACTTCGTCCCCTGGCGGGCCTGGCACCTCTGAGGTCACATCCGCCCCCGCGGCCTCCGTTTCGGAAACAGAACCGTCCGAAATCGGCCTGATCCGGCCACGTTCGTCCCGCTCCGCGTCGGCTCGTACTGGGTACTGCTCCTTCAGGGCCCCTCAGCCCACAAACGGCCAGCAGCCCCTTCAGGAGCCGAGATGCACGCAGGACCCGACAGGCCGGAACGCGAGGTTGAGCGCCCGGACCCACACGCCCCCGCCGACCGCCCTCCCCGCCGCGTCGGCGAACCCGACAACGCGCGCCGCGTCACCCTCACCATCGCCGTCGTGGTGACCTCCCTCTTCCTCCTGGTCACGGCCGGAGGCATCGGTTGGTTCCTGGCCAACGGCACCGGAAACGGAACGGGACCCGCAGGGGACACCGCTTCGGCCGACGCCGCCGAGGAGGCGGAGCAGGCCACCGGGCCACCGCCCGGCGACGAGGGCACCGTCACCGACTCCAGGGCGGGTCTGGCCTACCTGCTGCCCGGCGAGGGGTGGGCCCGGCTCGGCGATGACCAGGTTCCGGCAGAGTACTCCTCGTACACGGTGTACGGCTCGGAGGAGGACCCGGACGCCATCATCGTCACCGGCACAGAGGACCTCGGCCCCCTGGAACCCATCGCGGCCACCGGACTGTCCCTGGCCACGGAGATGGTCGGTGAGCTGGTCACCGGGGGTGCGGACCTGCGGATCGAGCCCTCCGGCGAGACCACCCTGAACGACCGGCCCGCCTTCGGCGCCACCATGGACGACGCCTCCGACGAGGACGGCGGCTACGGTCGGTTCCTGGTGGTCCAGATGACCGACGACCGGGGCGCGTTCATGCTCGGCCTCAACACCAGCGGCGGCGAGGACGCCACGGCCGGGATCGACGCCGCCTTCGACTCCCTGGGCACCGTCTGACCACTCCCCCGCGAGGCCCCCCGGACGTTCCGCGGCGCCCCGGTCCAGGGCGCCGCGGGACAGGGAGGACCTCGGACGGGGTCACGCGGAACCCGGCCCGCTCCGCGGCCGGTCACCGCCACCGATCACGCCCCTCGGGGGACGGTCAGAACGGGATCACGGCGCGGAGCAGGAAGCCGCCGTCCCTGGTCCTGGCCCGGGACAAGGTTCCCCCTGCCAGGGCGACCCGCTCGGAGAGGCCCGCCAGTCCGTTGCCGTCACTGCCCCCGGGCGTCCGCACCCTCGCGCTGTCGTTGTGCACCTCCACCACCAGCCCCCTCGACACGTTCGCGCCGTCCCGGGTGAGCCGGAAGCTGATCTGGCACTCCCGCGCGTCGCTGTGCCGCAGGACGTTGGTGCCGCCCTCCCGGACCACCCAGGCCGCCAGCCCGGCGACCTGCGACGGGAGTTCCAGGCCCTCGAGGCCGGTGACCACGGTCCGCGTGCCACCCGAGTCCAGGACGGCGCCGACCGCGGCCACCTCCCCCTCCAGATCGGCCTCCCGGTCACCGCTCACCGCGGAGCGCATCTGCTGGAGCGCCTGCCCCGCCAGCCCCTGGACCTCGGCGATCTCGGTGACGGCCCGATCCGGGGCCCGGTCCACGAGCCGCCCGGCCAGCTGCGCCTTGACCGCCAGCGCGGAGAGGCTGTGGCCCAACAGGTCGTGCATGTCCCGCGCGAAGCGGAGCCGTTCCTGGGTCACCGCGAGCTGGGCGCGGGCCCGCTGTCCGGCGACCGCCTCACGGCTGATGTCCCAGAGCCAGATTGTGCCGAAGGTGCTGAAGAGGAAGGTCAGGGCGACGATCACGGCGAGGAGCCAGACCAGCCCGTAGACGAGGGGGTTGAACGCGTTCGTTTCGAAGACGGGCGCGAAGGTCGGGATCAGCGGCAGGGGTGAGAGCAGCAGCAGGGCGCTCACCACCGCGCCGGGTCGGCCCGTGGTGAAGAGGATTCCGGTGCCCCACCAGGCCCCGATCATGATCAGAGCCAGGAAGGGGTTGTTCAGGAACACCGCGCTCAGCAGGAGCAGCACGACGGACACCCAGAACAGCCGCGGGCTGGGCCGCCGATTGCCGTCCAGCCGTTCCCGGAGCAGGCGGATGAGCAGACACGCGACCACCACGACGAGGAGCGTGCCGACCGCCGAGGTCCAGAACGGAAGTCCGTACTCCGCGCTGACGAGCAGATCCATGAGGGCCAGCCCCACGAGGAGCAGGCTGTTGAAACCGATGAGCGCCATGATGATCCGGCGGGAGAGGCGGACCCGCCGGTCGTTGGCCAGCTCGTTGAGCAGCTCCGGATCGTCCTCCGGCGGGGGTGCCCCCTCCTGCGAGAGCTCGACGGGCGTGCCCGGGGCCTTCGCGGCCACGGGGCCCCCCGGCGTCGGACCCGCCCCGTTCTCGTTCGCCCCGGCCAGCGCGGGTGCCGGGCCGTCCGCCAAGGGAAGGGTGGCCCGCAGCAGAAAACCACCGTCGTCCGTCCGGGTCGCCTCCAGCGTCCCGCCGCCACCGGCGATCCGCTCGGCCAGACCGGCCAGCCCGCTGTCGGACCCCACTCCGGACGGGGCGCCCTCCCGCGCACGGTCGTTCCTCAGCTCAACGACCAGTTCGCCGAGGCCGGGAGCCGATCCGGGTTTCTCCGCGAAGGCGATCCGGCAGTTCTGGGCGCGGCTGTGCCGCAGGACGTTGGTGCCGCCCTCCCGCACCACCCAGGCGGCCAGGGCAGCAGTGTCCGCTGGCGGGTTCAGGCCCGTCAGGCCGGTGACAGCGGTGACGGTCCCGTTGGACTCCAGGACCGCGCGAACCGAGTTCACCTCCGCGTCGAGGTCGATGTCCCGGTATCCCCGGACCACCGAGCGCACCTGTCTCAGCGTCGTCCGCGCCAGTTCGTGGACCTGGCCGATCTCCCGCCTGGCCTCCTCCGGGTTGGTCCGGACGTGCCGCCCGGCGCGAGCGGCGCCGATCCGCAGCGCGTCGAGCCGGTGCCACAGCAGCTCTCGGATCTGGTTGGTGAAGCGGAGCCGCTCTCCGTCCACCGCCAGCTGGGCGCGGGCCTGCTGGCCCTCGGTCACCCGCCGGATGCCGTCCCACAGCCAGATGGTGTAGAGGCAGCCGATCCACAGGAAGAACGCCCAGAAGAGCATGACCAGCCCGTGCCCCAGCAGACTGCCGAGGAACCCCAGGGGGCCGCCGAGACCTCCCGGCCCGGGCAGCAGCGCTGTCCGCATCGGGGTGACCAGCGCGTTCACCACCGTCACGGCGAACGCGCCGACCGTGACGTACAGCAGCTCACGCCGGGAGGAAAGGAAGGCGAGCAACGCCCAGGCCGAGGCGACGATCCCGAGGACGCTTGGGCTGTGCCAGTGGAACAGGCACAGGACCAGGAGCAGGGCGACGGTGCTCCGGTACAGGATCCGGTTGGGTCGGGTTCTGCCGTCCAACCGGTCCCGGATCATCCGGAACATCGCCAGGGCGCTCAGGACCGAGGCGGCGAACAACGCGACGGTGCGGACCACGGCGAGCACGAGGACGTAGTCGGGCTGGTCGTCGAGGACGCTCCAGGCGTAGGAGAGATCCATCAGGAGCCCGGTCCCGGCCCAGAACGGGACCAGGAACGGGAACGCCGCCATGCTGTACAGGCAGTACCGCCGCGCCCACCGGATCCTGCGCGCGAACCCGGCACTCATCCCCGGTGGCGCGGGCGTCTCGGTGCCCCGGCCTGCCGGAGCCGTGGCACCACCGTCCTCCGGCACCGCCACGGACGCCGCGCGCCCGCCCTGCTCCCCCACGTCCGCCTCCCGCTTTCCCCCGGCGCTTTTCACCGGACTCCAACGTAAGGGCGGATCACCCCTCCACGACCGTTGTCCACAGGCCGGATCTCCGCCGGGTCCTCCCGCACGGCGGAGCCGGGTGGCCCCGTCCCGGCCTCCCGGCTCCTCCCCTGCGCCCGCTGCCTACGGCTGGCGGGGGTCCCACTTGAAGTAGCGCCGCACCAGCAGCGACAGCACCACGATCCAGGCCAGCATCACGCCGAGGGAAGGCAGCGCGCTGCCCCACAGGGCGGCGGCGCCCAGCGCCTCCGCGCCCTCGTACCCGCCGAACACGTCGTAGCCGGTGTAGGCGGCCTGGGCCATCTCGGCCGCCGGGGCGACCGGCAGGAACTGGGCGACCAGTCGGACGGGCTCGGGCATCAGGTCGAGCGGGAAGAAGACCCCACCCGTGAGGAGGAGCCCCATCATGGGGACCACGGAGAACATCTGAGCCGACTCGGCGCTGCGCACCAGCGGCGTGATCAGCAGGCCCACCAGGCTCATCGCGACGGCGCTCAGCAGCACCGCGGCCACCAGCATCACCGGGTCGGCGGGCAGGCTCCCGCCGAGCGCGGCGACCGCGCCGAGGATCAGGACCGACATCGCCAGGGAGAACAGGACGACGACCACCGTCACGCCGCCGAAGATCGCCGTCTGCGGGATCCCGCTCACCCGGAGCCGCTTGAGCACCAGCGCCTCACGGCGCGCGGCGAACACGTTGGAGGGGTGACCGATCCCCAGCATCAGGCCGATACCGATGACGGCCGACGCCAGGGTGAGGTCGTGGGTGGTGAAGTCCCCGAAGACCGGGACGCTGGGTGTCGACAGCAGCGGCAGGAAGAGGATCAGCGGCATCACCAGGTACATCAGCGCCGTCTTGTACCGGACGAAGAGGATGAACTCCGTGCGGGCCAGGCGCAGGGTCCGCTTCAGGGTGCCGGGAGAGGTCCGGTCGGTACTCGGGGTGGGAGGCCGGGTGGTGGTCGTGGTCATGGTGTCTCCTGGGTTCTGGTGCCGGGGTCGCGCGGCGGCGCGTGGTCCCGGTGACGGGGTGGGGTCGGAAAGCGACGGTCACGAGTGCCGCCGGGGTCCGCGCGACACGCGCCGGACCCGCGTCCTCACGGGGTGACGAGGTCCGAGGCGCCGTCCGCGACCTGGAGGAAGACGTCCTCCAGGGAGGCGCCGCGGACCTGGAGGTGCTGGAGGACGGCCCCCTGTTCGGCCGACCACGCGACCAGCGCGGCGACCGCGCGGTGGGCGCGCTCGGCCACGTCCCCGCCCGTGACGGTGTAGGTGGCCCACAACTCCTGGCCGCGGGTCTCCACCTCGATCGTGGCTCCGTCCACGTCGGGCAGGTCGGCAGTGCGCACGTCGCCGGGGAGCAGGAAGCTCACCCGGTCACCCCAGCCCGCGAGCACCCCGGCCAGGGTGCCCTCCACCCGGATCTCGCCCCGGTGCATGATGGCGAGCCGGTCGGCGAGGCGCTCGGCCTCCTCCAGGTAGTGCGTGGTGAGCAGGACCGCCACCCCGCTCTCCTTGAGGTCGTTGATGATCCGCCAGGTCTCGTGCCGCGCCTCGGGGTCCATACCGGTCGTGGGTTCGTCGAGGTAGAGGACCTCGGGCCGGGTCAGCAGCGCCGAACCCAGGTCGAGGCGGCGCTTCTGCCCGCCGGAGAGCTGCCGGACGCGCAGTCCGCGCTTGTCCGTGAGGTTGACCAGGTGGAGGATCTCCTCGACGTCCCGGGGGGAGGCGGCGAGGTCGCTGGTGAGCCTGAGGCTCTCGTCCACGCTCAGGTCCTCCAGGAGCCCGCTGCCCTGGAGGACGGCGTTGACCCGCTCCCGCACGCCGGGGGGCTGGCCGAAGGGGTCCTGTCCGAACACGCGGATCGTTCCGGAGCTGGGCCGCCGGAATCCCTCCAGCGTCTCGATGGTGGTGGTCTTCCCCGCGCCGTTGGTGCCGAGAAGGGCGAAGAGCTCACCGGGCCGGATCTCGAAGGAGACGCCCCGGACCGCCTCGAATTCGCCGTAGTGCTGGTGGAGGTCGCTGACGACCACCGAGGGACCCGTGGTCGACTCGGGGTCCTGGGTCGCGGCGGAAGGTCCGGTGTGCTCTGTCGTCGTCATGCCACCAGAGTCCCTCGAACCGGGCCCCGGCTGACAGACGCCGCTGTCACCCCTCGCCGATGACACTTCATCCGCCCCCGCCGCTGACAAATGTCATCCCGGGGCCCGTCCGCGTTCCGTCCCGCGGCTCCGGCCCCTCCGCCGGACCGCGGGAACACGGCCGCGTTCGTACGTGCCCCTTCGTCAACTCACGTACGAGCGCGGCCGTCGCCGCCTGTCGGGGCCGCGCCCGTCCCCTCACACACAATGCCGGGCGCGGACCCTCGGCGGTCACCAACGTTCTACACGACTCGAACCGGGCGCGTGGTGGAATGCGGCAATTCCGAAGGGTGGATTCCCGCGACGCGAGGATTGGCTGCTTTCTTCTTGGGAAACATCGTCCCGAGGGCGCCGAGCCCGAGCCGGGCGCAGGCCGAACGCTGGTGCGAATGGCATCACCCCCGCGACCTCCGGAACGCCGAGAACCCCTGGGTGATCAGGGAAGACGGCCGTCCACACCGGACCCCAAAAAATGCGGCCACAGGCGATCACACGATCCGCGAAAGGTTTTACTGACATCTCCCGGGAATTCCTTCGGCCCGACAAAGGCGCTGGTCAGGGCCGTGACCGAAAGGGCCGATTCCGCCGTGCACCCGTTCCGGGACCAAGGACACCAATCGCGTCCCGACCGTTTCCCGCCGCGTGGCTCAGGCGGTGACCAGCCGGACCGCCGACTCCACCGCGGAGCGCTGCGCAGACAGGTCGGCCCCCTCCGGCAGGCGCGCGCAGGTGAGCCACAGGCCGTCCATGAGCACCATCAGCAGTTCCGCCGCCGCCTCCGGTTCCTGCCCCGGGGCGAGCTCACCCTGGTCCCTCGCGTACTCCAGGGCGACGCGGAGGTGCCCCCTGGCCTGGGTGTCCAGTTCGGCCAGCACCCCGGCGAAGACCGGGTCCACGGCCGCGCGTGCGTAGAAGGCGGCCCAGATCCGCGTCTGGGCCCGGCGCCGCTCGTCGGTGGGGAGCAGGTCCAGGAGCACCTGCCGTAGCCCCTCAGCGACGGTGAGGACCACCGGGCCGACCCGGAACCGGCCGAAGCGCGCGGACACCTCCTCGACGGAGGCACGCAGCGCGAAGTGCAGCAGATCGTCCTTGGTGGCGAACTCCCGTTGCACGGCGCCCACGGACAGCCCCGCCTCGGCGGCGACCACCCGCACGCTGACCCCTTCGAGCCCCTCCCGGGCGGCGATGCGGTGGATCGCCTCGGCGACCCGATCCCGTCGGGCTTCCCTGTCTACGACCTTCGGCACGAGGTCATTCTGGCACACCCCCGCTTTTTCGATACACCCGTATCGAGCTGGGAGAGCTTCTGGAGGTTCCCGGAAAACGGGCAGGTCGGACCAGTGGCCAGGCGGCTCCCGGCCCCGGACACGCGGAGGGGGCGGGGTGCGCGTGGCACCCCGCCCCCTCCGAGCACGGATCGTCGTCACCGCACCGGGGCCCGCCCCGGCGCGGCACGGCTACTGGGCGTCGGCGGTCTCCTTCTCCTCGCCCGGGGCCGGGTTCTCACCCTTGACCGAACGCAGGAGCAGCTGGGAGACGTCGACGACCTCCAGCGACTCCTTGGCCTCGCCCGACGACTTCTTCTCGTTGATCGCGTCACCGAGCATGACCTGGCAGAACGGGCACGCGGTGGAGACGGTGTCCGGGTTGGTGGTCAGCGCCTCGTCCACACGCTCGGTGTTGATGCGCTTGCCGATCCGCTCCTCCATCCACATGCGGGCACCACCGGCGCCGCAGCAGAAGCCACGCTCCTTGTGGCGGTGCATCTCCTGCGTCTTGACGCCGGGCACCTGCGCCATGATGTCGCGCGGGGGCGTGTACACCTTGTTGTGGCGGCCAAGGAAGCACGGGTCGTGGTAGGTGATGTTCTCGTCGATCGAGTTCACCGGGGTGAGCTGCCCCTCCTCGACCAGCTTGGCCAGCAGCTGGCTGTGGTGGATCACCTCGTAGGTGCCGCCCAGCTGCGGGTACTCCTTGGCCAGCGTGTTGAAGCAGTGCGGGCAGCTGGCCACGATCTTCGTGACCCCGGCCTCGTTGAGCGTCTCCACGTTCTGCTGGGCCAGCATCTGGAAGACGTACTCCATGCCGAGGCGGCGCGCGGGGTCACCGGTGCAGGCCTCCATGCCGCCCAGGACGGCGAACTTCACGCCCGCGATGTCCAGCAGCTCGGCGATGGCCTTCGTGGTCTTCTTGGCGCGGTCCTCCAGGGCACCGGCGCAGCCGACCCAGAACAGGTACTCCGTGCCCTCGGGCAGCTTGTCCTCGACGACCGGGACCTCGACCGGGTTCTCCTGGGAGGCGAGCTCCTCGATCCAGTCCATGCGCCGGTCCTCGGCCATGCCCCACGGGTTGCCCTTGTTCTCAAGGTTCTTGAGCAGGGTGTTGGCCTCGGACGGGAAGTTGGACTCGACCATGACCTGGTAGCGGCGCATGTCCAGGATGTGGTCGATGTGCTCGATGTCGACCGGGCACTGCTCCACGCACGCACCGCAGTTGGTGCAGGCCCACAGCTCGTCGGGGTGGATGACGCCACCCTCCTCCTCGGTGCCGACCAGCGGCTTGTTGAGGAGGGCGAGGACGTCGACTCCGGCGTGGCTATCGTCGGCGCCCTCGGCGATGGTCTCCTCGGTGATGCCCTTGAGGAGGTAGGGGGCCTTCTCGTAGGTGTGCTTCTGGAGGTCGAGGATGACCTTCTTGGGGGAGAGCGGCTTGCCGGTGTTCCAGGCGGGGCACTGGGACTGGCAGCGGCCGCACTCGGTGCAGCTGGTGAAGTCCAGGAGGCCCTTCCAGGTGAAGTCCTCCAGCTTGCCGGCGCCGAACGGGTCCTCGTCCGGGTCGGCCTCCTCGAAGTCGAGGGGCTTGGTGCCGGACTTGTCCATCATCTGCTTGGCGGCGCCGAGGGTCGGGGTGCCGTCGGCGTTGCGCTTGAAGTAGATGTTGAACGGCGCGATGAAACGGTGCCAGCCGATGCCCATGGTGAGCTTGAAGTACAGGATCGCGAAGAACGCGTAGCTGATGATCAGCTTGAACGCGGCGACCAGGGCGATGGCGGGCTCGGCCACGGCGACGTCGGTCGGCAGGATCGCTCCGACGGCGTGGGAGATCGGGGTGGCCCAGACCGGGAACGGGAAGTCCTCGATGGCGACCTTGAGACCGCGGATCACGAAGATCGAGATCAGCAGGGCCCACAGGTAGGCCTCGACGTAGTACGCGGTCCACGTCTTGGAGTTGTAGAAGCGGGAGTCCCGGCCCTTGCGGTGGGGGCCGTTCAGCAGGCGGTAGACCGTCAGACCGATGATGCTGACGAGGCTGGCCCCGGCGATGATCTCGATGGCCAGGCCGTAGAGGACCCAGTCGTGGATCAGCGGCAGCTTGAAGTGCGGGTAGAAGACCTCACCCTGCGCCTCGATCACCGTGAAGACCAGCAGCGGGAAGGAGACCATCACGAACCAGTGGGCCACACCGACCCACGGCCGCTTGAGCATCCTCGTGTGTCCGAGGATCTCGATGAGCGTCATCGTGAACCGTTGTCCGAACGGCCCCTTCCGCTCCGGCTCCACCGTTCGGCCGACACCCACGGTTCGCACGATCTGGCGAAGGGCCAGACCGAACAAGGTGAACGCGACCACGGCGAAGACCGAGGTGATGATGCCCAGCGTCAAGTACAGAGGATGCATCGTCCGTGGCCTCCCATCCTGCTTCCGTCTACCGGTGCGCCACACACCGGTGGTCCCTATTGATGTTACTAGCGAGTAATAGCACGGTGGCCACCGACCCGGAGTCCACCCGCTCGGCGGCGGGTGCCCACGGTAGCCAGTCGCGAGGCGACTCGGTTCACGCGGGTGCGCACCGGCACACCCCGAACACACCGCACACCCCCATCAAAGCGGACCGGGGGCACGACACGGGCCACCCGACCCCCGGGACAACCCCCCGCCGTGTCGCGGCGCGCCGCGACACGGCGGGGGGTTGTCCCGGGGCGGGTGGCCCGTGTCGCGCCCCCGGCATCCCTGGTTTCCAGGTCAAGGATGTCCCCGAGTTCTCCCGGGGTTCACCCGATCCCCTCGTGAAATCGACCCAGGTCGGGAACATCCCCGCACGGCCACCCGTTGTCAGGGCGTAGGAAGCAACTTGAGTGGGGTCGACTCAACTGACTTGACAGCCCCAACCCGACGAAGCAAAATTACGCCTGAACGACTCAACTTTGACGGAGGAAACAACCATGGCACGTGCGGTCGGAATCGACCTCGGTACGACGAACTCGTGTGTCGCGGTCCTTGAGGGTGGCGAGCCGACGGTCATCACCAACGCCGAGGGCTCCCGCACCACCCCTTCGGTCGTGGCCTTCGCCAAGAACGGTGAGGTGCTCGTCGGCGAGGTGGCCAAGCGTCAGGCCGTCACCAACGTCGACCGGACCATCCGCTCGGTGAAGCGTCACATCGGCACCGACTGGTCGGTGCAGATCGACGACAAGACCTTCAACCCGCAGCAGATCAGCGCCTTCATCCTCCAGAAGCTCAAGCGCGACGCCGAGGCCTACCTGGGCGAGGACGTGACCGACGCGGTCATCACCGTCCCGGCCTACTTCAGCGACTCGCAGCGCCAGGCCACCAAGGAGGCCGGCACGATCGCGGGCCTGAACGTCCTGCGCATCATCAACGAGCCCACCTCGGCCGCGCTCGCCTACCACCTGGAGAAGGAGGACGAGGCGACGATCCTCGTCTACGACCTCGGTGGCGGCACCTTCGACGTCTCCCTCCTCGAGGTGGGCGACGGCGTCGTGGAGGTCAAGGCGACCAACGGCGACAACCACCTCGGCGGCGACGACTGGGACCAGTCGATCGTCGACTGGCTGGTCGAGAAGTTCAAGAACTCCAACGGCGTGGACCTCGCCAAGGACAAGATGGCGCTCCAGCGTCTGCGCGAGGCCGCCGAGAAGGCCAAGATCGAGCTCTCCAGCTCCAGCGAGACGCAGATCAACCTGCCCTACATCACGGCCTCGGCCGAGGGCCCGCTGCACCTGGACGAGAAGCTCACCCGCGCCGAGTTCCAGCGCCTGACCGCTGACCTGGTCGAGCGGACCAAGACCCCGTTCCAGCAGGTCATCAAGGACGCCGGGATCAGCCTCGACCAGATCCACCACGTGGTCCTGGTCGGCGGGTCGACCCGTATGCCCGCCATCGCCACGCTGGTCAAGGAGATGACCGGCGGGCAGGACCCCAACAAGGGCGTCAACCCGGACGAGGTCGTGGCCATCGGCGCCGCGCTCCAGGCCGGTGTGCTCAAGGGCGAGGTCAAGGACGTCCTGCTGCTGGACGTCACCCCGCTCTCCCTGGGCATCGAGACCAAGGGCGGCGTGTTCACCAAGCTCATCGAGCGCAACACGACCATCCCGACCAAGCGCTCCGAGATCTTCACGACGGCCGACGACAACCAGCCGTCCGTGCAGATCCAGGTGTACCAGGGCGAGCGTGACATCGCCCAGTACAACAAGAAGCTGGGCGTCTTCGACCTGACCGGTCTGCCCCCGGCGCCGCGCGGCGTCCCGCAGATCGAGGTCGCCTTCGACATCGACGCCAACGGCATCGTCAGCGTCACCGCGAAGGACCTGGGCACCGGCAAGGAGCAGTCCGTCACCATCTCCGGTGGTTCGGCGATGTCCAAGGACGACATCGACCAGATGGTCCGCGACGCCGAGCAGTACGCCGAGGAGGACCGCAAGCGCCGCGAGGAGGCCGAGGTCCGCAACAACGCCGAGTCCCTCGTCTACCAGACCGAGAAGGTCATCAAGGACAACGAGGACAAGGTCCCGGCGGACGTGCGCTCCGAGACCGAGGCCGCCGTCGCCGAGCTGAAGACCGCTCTGGAGGGCACCGACACCGAGGCCATCCGCTCCGCGAGCGAGAAGGTCGCGCTGGCCAGCCAGAAGATCGGTTCCGCGATCTACAGCCAGGGCCAGCAGGGTGAGGGCGCCGCTCAGCCCGGTTCCGAGAACGCCGACTCCTCCACCGAGGACGCGGACGTCGTCGACGCCGAGATCGTCGACGAGGAGAACGGCAAGGGCAACCAGGGGTCCTGACCCCGAGGACCGGTGAGAGGCGAGGAAGGAGGGAGCGTCGGACATGGCGCCGTCGGACAAGGACAAGAACAACCCCGAATCGGGTGACGAGAACCAGGGTCCGGTGATCCGCGACAACCGCAAGGTCGACCCCGAGACCGGCGAGGCCCGCACCCACGAGGGTGCGTCCGCCGAGGAGACCACGGACTCCGAGGAGGAGCCCGAGGTCGTCGAGGTCGAGATCGAGGACGTCCCCGAGGTTCCGGACACCCCGGAGTCCGTGGTGACCGAGGCGATCAACGCGGACGAGCGGGTCATCGAGCTCACCAACGACATCAAGCGGGTGCAGGCGGAGTACGCCAACTACCGCAAGCGTGTCGAGCGCGACCGCGTGGCCGTCCGTGAGGTCGCCACCACCCAGGTCGTCGGCGAACTCCTGCCGATCCTGGACGACATCGGTCGGGCCCGTGAGCACGACGAGCTCAACGGCGGGTTCAAGGCGGTGGGTGAGGCCCTGGAGGCCACTGCCACCAAGCTGGGCCTGGAGAAGTACGCCGAGCAGGGCGACGAGTTCGACCCGAACGTCCACGAGGCGCTCACCCTGGTTCCGGTTCCGAACATCTCCGTCCAGACGGTGATCGAGGTGTTCCAGCCTGGGTACCGCATGGGTGAGCGGGTTCTGCGCCCCGCCCGCGTGGTGGTCGGCGAGCCGCTGGAGGGCGCGGGGGACGACGAGTCCGCCGCCCCGTCCTCGGACGCCGACGACTCCACCGCCGAGAACGGCGAGGACAAGCAGTAACAACGCCTCGAGCAGGCAGGCATGGACCCGGCCGTGGCCGACGTGAGAGCGTCGGTCACGGCCCCGGGCCGCCCCCGGCACCCCAGCGGTACGGGGCCACGTGGAAACATCGGACGCAACCGGCACCAGCGGGAGAAGGCACCAGTCGATGAGCACCAAGGACTACCTGGAGAAGGACTACTACAAGGTCCTGGGAGTCTCAAAGACGGCCTCCAAGGACGAGATCAAGTCGTCCTACCGCAAGTTGGCCCGGGAGAACCACCCGGACGCGAACACCGACGACCCCAAGGCCGAGGACCGCTTCAAGGAGATCTCCGAGGCGTACAACGTCCTGTCGGACGAGAAGCGCCGTAAGGAGTACGACGAGGCGCGCTCCATGTTCGGCGGGTCGTACCGGCCCGGCGGCGCCGGTCCCGGCGGGTTCGACATGAGCGACATCTTCGGCCAGAGCTCCGGCGGCGGGGCCGCTGGCGGAGAGCGCCTGAGCGACATCTTCGGCGGACTGTTCGGCAACCGCGGGCGGGGCGGCACCGCCACCCGCAGCAGGCGCGGATCCGACGTCGAGACCGAGGCGACACTGAGCTTCCGCGAGGCCGCGGACGGGGTGACCCGTTCGTTCCAGCTGAGCAGCGAGGCCCCGTGCCCCACGTGCAAGGGCACGGGAGCGCGCGCCGGCACGGCCCCGCGCATGTGCCCCAAGTGCAGCGGCACCGGGCACGACAGCACCAACCTGGGCGGCTTCTCGCTGTCCGAGCCGTGCAGCGAGTGCAGGGGACGCGGCCTCGTGGTCGACGACCCCTGCCCCACCTGCACCGGCAGCGGACGCGGCAAGAGCACCCGCACCATACAGACCCGCATCCCGGCCGGAGTCAACGACGGCCAGCGCATCCGCATCAAGGGCAAGGGCGCCCCCGGCGAGCACGGCGGCCCCAACGGTGACCTCTACGTCGTCGTCCACGTGAAGGGGCACCCGGTGTTCGGCAGGAACGGCGACAACGTGACCATCACCGTTCCGGTGACCTTCCCCGAGGCGGCCCTGGGCGCCGACGTCCGGGTACCCACCCTCGGCGGCTTCCCGGTCACCGTGAAGGTGCCGCCGGGCACCCAGAACGGGCGCACGCTGCGGGTGCGCGGCAAGGGCGGCACCCGCAAGGACGGAACCACGGGGGACATGCTCGTCACCTTCGAAGTGGCCGTGCCCCAGATCCTCAACGGCGACGCCCGTGAGGCCCTGGAGAAGTTCCGCGCGGCGACCTCCGACTACGACCCGCGCGACGGGCTCGAAGCGCGGGCGAAGGGCGCGTGAACAACGTGAACGATCCTGCCTTCGGCGTCGACGCACCGGTCTACGTGATCTCGGTGGCCGCTGAGCTGGCCGGGATGCATCCGCAGACGCTGCGGCAGTACGACCGGCTCGGGATCGTGTCTCCGGGCCGTACCTCCGGCCGGGGTCGCCGGTACTCCATGCGTGACGTACGGACGCTGCGCGAGGTGCAGCGCCTGTCGCAGGAGGAGGGCATCAACCTCGCCGGTATCAAGCGGATCCTGGAGTTGCAGCACGAGGTGGAGCAGCTGCGCGAGCAGGCGTTCCACCTGGCCAACGAGCTTGAGGCGGCCCGCCGGGCGGTGTCCCGGCGGGGCCGTCCGGCCCGTCCCGAGGGCGGGCCGGTACGCGGGGAGCTGGTGCGCCGCACCCGCGTCACGATCTTCAACACCGCCGATCCCGAGGGCGAGCACCCGGACCAGGGCCGCCAGGGCGGGGCGGGCGGCCAGAGTGGCCCCGGTGGCCGGGGGGACGAGCCCGAGACGGGCGGTCCGGCCCAGGGCTGACCGACGGGAACCGCGATGCGGGACCCGAAGAGTTCGGCCCAGCATGATCACTCTGAGTAACAATATATGTGGAAGGAGTAACCGGACGTGAACTACAAGCTCACGCGGAAGAGCCAGGAGGCCCTGGCCTCCGCGATCCGTGAGGCCACCGCCGACGGCAGCCCGCAGACCGAGCCGCTGCACCTGCTGAAGGCCCTGCTCGACCAGGCCGAGGGCATCACCCGACCGCTGCTCAAGGAGGTCGGCGCCAACCCCGACCAGCTCAAGGACAAGGTCGAGTCCGCCATCGGCGCCCTTCCCAAGGCGGCCGGTTCGACGGTCAGTTCCCCGACCTCCTCGCGCCAGCTCATCGCCTCCATCAACACCGCCGCCCAGCGCGCGCAGCAGATGGAGGACGAGTACGTCTCCACCGAGCACCTGCTGGTCGGGCTGGCCACCGACGGCGGTGAGGCGGCCCGGCTGCTCAACGAGGCCGGGGCCGCCCCGGACACGCTGCTGGAGGCCTTCGAGCGGGTACGCGGCACCGGCAAGGTCACCTCGGAGAACCCCGAGGACACCTACCAGTCGCTGGAGAAGTTCGGTGTGGACCTCACCGAGCGCGCCCGTGAGGGCAAGGTGGACCCGGTCATCGGGCGGGACGGGGAGATCCGCCGGGTCATCCAGGTCCTGAGCCGACGCACGAAGAACAATCCCGTGCTCATCGGTGAGCCCGGCGTGGGCAAGACCGCCGTGGTCGAGGGCCTGGCCCAGCGCATCGTGGCCGGTGACGTCCCGCAGTCGCTGCTGGGCAAGCGCCTGATCAGCCTCGACCTGTCCGCGATGGTGGCGGGCGCCAAGTACCGGGGCGAGTTCGAGGAGCGGCTGAAGGCGGTGCTCTCGGAGATCAAGGAGTCCGAGGGCCAGGTCATCACGTTCATCGACGAACTCCACACCATGGTGGGGGCGGGCGCGGCCGAGGGCGCCATGGACGCGGGCAACATGCTCAAGCCGATGCTGGCCCGGGGCGAGCTGCGCATGGTGGGCGCGACCACCCTGGACGAGTACCGGGAGAAGATCGAGAAGGACCCCGCGCTGGAGCGCCGCTTCCAGCAGGTCATGGTGGGCGAGCCGTCCGCCACGGACACCATCGCCATCCTGCGCGGGCTCAAGGGGCGCTACGAGGCGCACCACAAGGTGCAGATCTCCGACTCCGCCCTGGTGGCCGCCGCGACGCTGTCCGACCGCTACATCACCGCGCGGTTCCTGCCCGACAAGGCGATCGACCTCATCGACGAGGCGGCCTCCCGGCTGCGCATGGAGATCGACTCCAGCCCCGTGGAGATCGACGAACTGCGCCGCACGGTGGACCGGCTCAAGATGGAGGAGATGGCCCTCGACAAGGAGTCCGACCCCGCGAGCCAGCAGCGGCTGGAGCGGCTGCGCGCCGACCTCGCCGACCGCCAGGAGCAGCTCACCGGCCTCGTGGCCCGGTGGGAGCAGGAGAAGGCCGGACTGAACCGGGTCGGCGACCTCAAGGGCCAGCTGGACGAGATGCGCACCAAGGCCGAGCTGGCCGAGCGCGAGGGCCGCTTCGAGGAGGCCTCCCGGCTGATGTACGGGGACATCCCGCAGTTGGAGAAGCAGGTCGAGGAGGCTTCCAAGGCCGAGGAGAACGCCGAGGCCACCACCGGCGACACCATGGTCAAGGACGAGGTGGGCGCCGACGAGATCGCCGACGTCGTCTCCGCGTGGACCGGCATCCCCGTGGGTCGGCTGATGGAGGGCGAGACCTCCAAGCTGCTGCGCATGGAGGACGAGCTGGGGCAGCGGCTGATCGGCCAGAAGGACGCCGTGCAGGCGGTGTCCGACGCGGTGCGCCGGGCCCGGGCGGGGATCTCCGACCCGGACCGCCCCACGGGTTCGTTCCTGTTCCTCGGCCCGACCGGTGTGGGCAAGACCGAGCTGGCCAAGGCCCTGGCCGAGTTCCTGTTCGACGACGAGCGCGCGATCGTGCGTATCGACATGAGCGAGTACTCGGAGAAGCACTCGGTGTCCCGGCTCGTGGGCGCGCCCCCCGGCTACGTGGGCTACGAGGAGGGCGGCCAGCTCACCGAGGCCGTGCGGCGCCGCCCGTACACGGTGGTGCTGCTGGACGAGGTGGAGAAGGCCCACCTGGAGGTGTTCGACACCCTGCTCCAGGTGTTGGACGACGGGCGCCTCACCGACGGTCAGGGCCGTCAGGTGGACTTCCGCAACACCATCCTCATCCTCACCTCCAACCTCGGTTCTCCGTTCCTGGTGGACCAGTCACTGGAGGAGGCCACCCGCAGGGAACGCGTCATGGACGTCGTGCGGGCCACGTTCAAGCCGGAGTTCCTCAACCGGCTGGACGACGTGATCATGTTCGACGCGCTGTCCACGGAGGATCTGACCCGGATCGTCGACATCCAGGTGGACAAGCTGGCCCGGCGTCTGGCCGACCGGCAGTTGTCGCTGGACGTGACCCCGGCGGCCCGGGAGTGGCTGGCGCTGACCGGATACGACCCGAACTACGGCGCCCGCCCGCTGCGCCGCCTGGTGCAGTCCAGCATCGGCGACCCGCTCGCCCGCGAGCTGCTCTCGGGTGAGCTGACCGACGGGGACAGCATCCGGGTGGATGTCAACGACGAGCGCGACAAGCTGAACGTGACCACCCGCAAGGCGGCCTGACCGGCGGCGAGGGACCGTGCGCGGTCCCTCGCCGTCCCGGTTCAGAGGATCAGGAGGATCCCCAGCCCGCTCAGCACCAGACCGACGACGATCGCGGTCCAGGCGTAGCCGGTGAAGCGGGCCCGTTCCTCCTCGTCCTCCTTGCCCATCGCCACCGCCGCGAAGGCCACGCCGACGACGCCGCCGATCAGGTTGCAGCACACGAGCGTGAGGATGGCGACGGTGAGGGCGGCTCCGGGGCTGCTGTCACCAGAGGACGTGTGGGCCATGGGTACTCCAGGGTCGGGGGATGTCACTCCGTGGGATGCCCTCTGGGGCTCGGTGGTTTGCGGGGACGACCGGCCATTTCTGCACGTTGTCGGAAAACGGACACAGATATCATTGGTCACTTCGTTCGAGCGCTGTCGGCGAAGTACACCGCTCATCAGGCTGAATACGGCATCGCCGGTATCCGATACCGATCGCCTCACTCACGGCCCGAACATGAGAACTCAGATCGGCGCTTTCAGCAGCCTGAACTCGTTCCCCGAAGGGTCGGTCAGCAGATGCCAGGGGGCCTCGTCCTCGGTTTCCACACGAACCGCGCCCCTTTTCACCAACAGTTCCAGGGCGTCGGCCTCCCGTTCGTCCTTGTCGAGACGCAGGGCCAGGCCCATGACGTTCGGTTCGGCCGCGGGCTTGGGGCCGAGCTCGTCACAGAACGCCAAGTGGATGCCGAGACCGTGCGGGGGACGCAGCTCCGGGGCGTTCCCCTCGGCGGGTGTCCAGCCGGTGATCCGGGCCCAGAAGTCCCGATCGGCCCGAGGGCGCGCGGAGTCCACGGGCAGTGAGCCCAGCCCGGGTCCTGCCTGCTCATAGCGATCGCCGGGCATCACACAGAACAGGTTTCCCTCGACGTCGGCCAGCACCTCCCATGCAGCGTCCCCCTGCCCCACATCGCGGGGGGACGCGCCCAGCGAGCACAGGGTTCGGGCCCAGGACCGGTGGTCACTCCCCCCGTTGAGGTCGAGGTGCAGCCGCGTGATGGCTGTCGCGGACCCAGGTGTGGAGGTCGGGGCCGCCATGACGCGTAGCGGCACACCCGAGGTCGGAAGCAGCAGGCCGAATGCCTCTCCACGCACGATCGGCACCCTCAGGGCCTGCGACCAGAAGCGGGCCAGGGTGGTGGGATCGTCGGCCTGGAGGGTGATCGAGTCCAAGAGCATGGCGTGGAGGGTAACGCGGGGGTGCGACCCTCGGAGCGAGCTCCCTCCGCAGTGCTCCTTCAGCTGCGACCACGTGGCCGAAACTGCTCGGGGCCGTCGCTTCCTCACAGGGTGGAAAGCCGCAGCTTACCGATACCAGCCGCGCGGACACCGAGGCAATCACCCAGAAAGTGCGCCTCTATTTCTGATAGCCGCGATTGCCCACATTCGCGAGAAGTAGTTAGTCTGACGGAGTTGGGCTATGGTTCCGTCGACTTGTGGAGGTGCACATGTGGGATTGGGTGTAACAGCTGATTCTCAGTTACGCGCGGAAATGACGCCTCAGGGCTCGTGAACGCGCAGGCCAACGAGACTGCCCCCGCGCCTGTGGGGGACCCAGCGGCCCTCAGAACTCTCTGGGGGCCGTTCTGCTTCTCGCACGCGGGGACGGTCGGGGCCCGGTGGGTTCCGGGTCCCGACCTCCGGTCGGTTCAGGTCAGGATGCCGGTGTGTTGGGTGAGGTTCTGGTCCAGGATCTCCAGGGCGTTGAGGCCCAGGAGGAGGGTGGAGCTGATGGCGGTGGCGGGCCATCCCCACCACGGGCGAGGTGCCCTGTGACGGCCCCGAGGCGGGACCGGTTCGGGCTCAGCAAGGGAAGCGGCCTCGGCCGCTTTTTGCGCGGCCTGCTCGCGGTGTTGGCGAGCCACGCGCACCCAGTGCGGGACGGGGCCGTGTTCGAGCATGTAGGCCACCCGGGGGTTGTCGCCCATCTGGCGTAGGAGGCGTTCCTGGCGGTCCTGGTGCGTCTCGGTCCAGGCGGACTCTGATTGCAGGGCCGGGACGGCGGGCCGGGGTGAACGCGCGTTCGTCCGGGGGAAGCGGTGGCCTCGGGGTGCGGTCAGGACCGACCGGATCTGCGCGCTGACCTGGGATCCGCTCATCGGGCAGCCCCGCCACAGGTGTCCCCACCGCAGGCCAGTGCGGGGTGGGTGAACTCGGCCCAGATGACGGTGCCCAGCCCGGCGCAGAACGGGAAGTCCAGCACCGGCCGGACCCCCCACCGGGTGGCGAGGCGACCGAGCAGCAGCAGGCCCCGGCCACGTTCGGCCTGATCCCACCCCTTGCGCGTACGACGACGCGGAACCTTCGGAGAAGAGTCCGAGGTGGTGTTGGTGCGGGTGCCGTCATCGATGATCGAGACCCGGACCGTGCCCGGACGGGGCAGTTCCAGGGTCCGCACGACCCGTCCGTCGGGGTCCTGCCCGGAACGGGAGTGCTCGCAGGCGTTGGCGAACATCTCGCTCAGACACAACACCATCTCCTCCCTCGCCTCGACCGGCAGGCCGGTCATTCGGCCGAGGTCCACGGCCAGGTCGGCGCGGACCTGGCGGATCTGGGTGAGCTGGCCCGGGTAGACGCGGCACTCCCACCGAGGCACGGCGGGTGGGGTGATCGAGTGGTTGGGGGCATGGGTGTGCGGCACAATGGGCATGTCGGCAATCTCTTCCTTAGATGAGTGGTGCTTGTCGGCCTGCTCTGGGGGTGTTGACGCACCCGCCAGAGCTTTTTCATGGAAGGGCTTCGGGGGCTCTCAGGCAGCGGGCGGAGGTTCCGGGTCACTCCTGTGAACACCCAGGTGCCGGTGGGCGAGCAGCCGCAGGAGTTCGGTGCGGTTGGGTGCGGTGATGCGCTCGTAGGGGTCGCCGTCACCGGTCCAACCCAAGGGACGGCGCGCCACGTAGACCTCGTTCGGGTGCTTGCCTTCGATGGTCATGTTCCAGTGCTTGTGCAGCAGGGTGCAGAGCACGTGTTCGGGAACCGGGAGACTCTCGCAGGGGTCGCTCTGCTTCGGGACCGCGCCCGCTACCGGCCTGTTGCCGGGAACCCGGGTGGGTGCGGGGTGATCGTGGATGGCCCGGTCGATCAGCTGCATCGCCACCTCGGCGTCGCTCTCCTCCCGGGCGATCCGCAGGGCCTCCAGGACCAGGGGGATGCGGTTGCGAAGGGTGTGGTTGTGCCACACGTCCAGCTGCGCGGGAGTGAGATGGGTGGGCGCGGTCAGGGCGTCCTCGGCAACGGCCAGCATGTCCCTGGTGTCGACGTCCAACATCAGCACTCCACCTCAGCTTCTTCGGTGTTGATCCGCGTCCGGGGGCTGTCAGCCAGGGCGTGGGACAGGTGGAACCAGACCTGCCGGAGCTTCGAGTTGCCGTTGTCTCCCCACCGGTCCGCCAACGCGTTGACCAGCCCCAAACCGATCCCCTGGCCAGTGGTGGAGCCGAGGGGGTCCAGGTTGCTGGCGGTGAGCGGGCCGGGGGCCATGAGGTGACGGGTGCCCTGGTCCTGGCAGGTCAGCGTCATCCCGGTCGCGCCCCTGTCCACGGTGAGTGAGTAGGTGCTGCCGTGCTCACTCGACAGAGCGTGGGCGAGGGCGTTGTTGGCCAGTACCGAGCCCAGGAGGGTGAACAGGAACTGGTGGTCCTTGCTGCATTCGGCGGCGCTGGTGTCCAGGACCGCTCGCACTAGAGGCATGAGGCCGGGGAGTCCGGCGAAGGCGTCCTTGCGCCTACGGAAGGGCGTTCCCACGGTTCGAGAGAAGTAGTGGGCGTGGAACGGCTTGATGCAGTTGGCCAGGGGGACCGTCGACTCACGGTGGGTCAGCTCGGGAGAGAGCGCACTCACAGGGCAACCGCCCAGCGCCGCAACCCGGCCATGACAGCCTCCAGGACCTGCATGGGGGCGGAATCGATCGGCCGCCGCGGCGAGGGGATCAACGGCCCCCGAGAGCGAGAAGTGGTGCGGCCGGGGTTCGCGGCGAAGGCCCGCACACGCGCGGCCTGCCTGGGACGACGGCGATGGAACGCTCCGGACGCGAGATGGCACATGCATGCCAGCGCGGAGAGCTTCAGGGATCGGGGCGCCATGGGCGCACACCTCCGGTAAGGACCGTGCCGGGTGGGAAGCCCAGCGGGGAGCTTGGTGCCTCCCATGCTGACCCATGAAGAGCAAATCTGCAATATCCACGTCACATGGATAATAAGATTAGCGTGAATCAACCACACAATGTGAATGGTGCGACAAATGTCGGGTTTTCATGCACGGAGCGTAGGATCAGGAGCCCAGCCACCCCACGTCCGTAGGAGGGACGACACTTTGGCCGCCAGCCCCACACTGCGAAGAAAGCGCCTGTCACGGCAGCTCAATGCACTCAGGGCGGAGAGCGGCCTCACTGTGGACGCCGTCGCAAAGAAGGCGAAAGCGTTGAGACCCGACCGGCCGTGGTCTGCCGCCAAGCTCACTCGGCTGGAAACTCAGCAGTGGAAGCGGCTCCACACCGATGACCTGCTCGCACTTCTGGACGTCTACAGCGTCACTGACAAGGCGGAGCGGGCCTCCTACGTGCGCACCGCCACCGAGGCATCACAGACGGGTTGGTGGGTGAACTACTCCGACATCCTCGGCTCTGGCGCCTACGTTGACCTGGAGACTGAGGCCTCCCGCATCCGCACATACGAGGCCTTCTACATTCCAGGCCTGCTCCAGACAGAGGAGTACGCCCGCTCCGTCATCAGCGCCGGTGTCACCGACACCCGCCAAATTGAACGGCGCGTGGAGGCTCGGATGGTGCGGCAAGCGCTCCTCAGCCCTGATGCAGGACCGAAGCTGTGGGCGATCCTTGATGAAGCCGCCTTTCACCGAATTCCCGCCGCTGTCCTCCCCAGCCAGGTGGAACACCTTCTTGAAGTCCAAAAGCCCGATGCCCGGGTTCAGATTCAGATCCTGCCGTACAGCAGTGGGCCGCACGCAGCGATGACGGGCCAGTTTGTCATCCTGGACTTCCCAGCGGACCCGTCCACGGTGTACTTGGAGCAGTCGGTGAGCGGCCTGTTCCCGGAGGACCCCGTGGTCTTGGACCATTACGAGATGCTGTACGACCGAGTGCACGCCCAGGCGCTGAGCGTCGAAGCGTCGCGCGACTTCCTGAAGAACCTGATCGAGTAGAGGACCGTCATGCCTGCCGCATCCCAACTGGCATTCCGAAAGAGCAGCTACAGCAGCGCCACCGGGCAGAACTGTGTCGAGGTCGCTGACGTCCCTGGTCTGTCCGCCGTGCGTGACACCCAGAACCAGGAAGCTGGACACCTGGAGTTCCCTGCCCAGGAGTGGGCGGCATTGCTGTCCACTGCGATCCGCCCGTAGCGGTAACGCCAGTGGCCCCCGGTCAGTTGACCGGGGGCCACTGGCGTTCCTACCAGAAGCATCCCGCGAACACGGTGCCTCGCTGCCCCGCACGCGGATGTGCGTATGTAGTTCTAGGTGTACGCTCCTCCACAAGTGACTTTTGATGTAATACATCGAGTGACAATCAGCGGCCACATTTCGGAGGAGACGTGTCTGATCGCAAGACCGAGGATCTGGTCACTCTCAAGGAATGGGCCGCCCGGTGCGGATACAACCATGACTACGTGGTGCGCGTCATGCCTCGTTACTACCCCGACTTCCCCGCCCCGGAGCGCACGCGCCTCGGGGCGAGCGCCAGGGGCGGTGGTGGAGGCAGCAACCTGTACGACGCGGCCAAACTGGCCCCTTTCGAGCCGCACGGGCCCGACCCGGTGGAGCTGGCCGAGGAGGACCTGGACAAGCAGGTCACCCTGGGTGGGTTCGCCAAGTTGATCGGGGTCAACACCGGCAGCCTGGTCCAGGTCAAGGACGACCGCCCGGACACGCTGCCCTTCACCGTGGACGGCCAGCGCCACTGGTACCCCCGGGCCAGGTACTACGCCCGCGATCTGCTGTTGATGTGGAACAACCGTCCTGGCGCAGGGGCTGGCTCGGACAAGCGCCGCCCGGCCCTGCCCTGGCACCGCCCTACCCCGTGAAGTCGTGAGTTCTGGCACCGGGCCGACCCAGCCCTGACTCGACGATGCCCCTCAATCGAAGCCTCGCCCCAACCCGAAGGCCAGCTTCCAGGAACCTCACAACCCCAGGACGCGGGCCTCGACCTCCGGGTCCAGGCCCACCTTGGGACGGTCCGGTCGCTGCTCTGCTTCCCCGCCCACGGACTCCAGCCACGCCCAGGTGTCCGCGACGGTCTCCTCCACCGGCCTACAACGCAGCCCGGTCGCGAGCGCGCGGTCGACATTCCCCTGATGCAGGAACCCGTGCAGCTCGCCCGGGGGCAGCCAGACCGGCAGTTCCCGCCAAGGAGCGATCCCGGCCTCCGCGATGACCTCGGGTGAGGTCCAGCGCAGGTCCGCGTCGGAGCCGGTGACCTCCCTGCACGCCGCCAGGAAGCCCTCCATGGTGGTGTGCCCGATCGGGCTGACCATGTTGTACGGCCCGTTCAGCCCCTTCTGCGCCGCGTCGAGGGTCCAGGCCGCGAGGTCTCGCGCGTCCACGTACTGGAGCGGGAGATCCCTCGGCCCGGGAGCCAGCACCGGCCCGCCCCTGGCGATCCGGCTGAGCCACCACGGCAACCGACCGATGTTCTCGTACGGGCCCAGGATCAGCCCCGCGCGGACGAACAGCGACCGGTCACCGAACACCGCCTCCGCCGCCAGCTCACCGCCGCGCTTGGCCCGCGCGTAGTCGGTGCCGTCGTCGTCAACGGAGGCCTCCACCACGGGGGCGTCCTCGTCGGCTCCGGGCGCGGCGGGCGAGACGTACACGGAACGGCTGGACACGTAGGAGTAGTGGCCGACCCTGCCGTGCAGCAGCCGGGCCGCGTCAGCCACCGCCACGGGGGTCTTCGCCCAGGTGTCGACCACCAGGTCCCACTCCCCCGACTCCAGGGCGGCGAGCCCGCCCGGCTCGGTGCGGTCACCGTGCCGGACCTCGGCCCCGGCGGGCGCCGCGTGCGTCCCCCGGTGGAAGACGGTGACCTCCCAGCCCCGGGCGACCGCCTCCTCCGCGACCGCTCGCCCCACGAACTCCGTACCGCCCAGAACCAGAAGTCTCGTCATGCGGCCAGTCTGGACGGTGGTCCCGGGCCGACGCCAGGGTTCCTGCCCACGGCAGAACCGGGGTCAGGCGGTGCCGCGCCGGTCCTCACCGGGACCGAGGAAGCGCAGGAGCCGCTCCGCGGTCTCGTCCGGGGCGTCCTCGGGGAGGAAGTGGCCCGCCCCCGCGATTCTCTCCTGGACGGCGGCCGGGATCGCCGCGGCGAGTTCGTCGCCCATCGCGGTGGGCATCCAGCTGTCATCCTCTCCCCACAGGACCAGGGTGGGCACGGTGACCTCGCCCAGCCGACGCACGACGTCCTCGGTGTCGCGGTAGCTGACAGCCGCGACCTGATCAATCCAGCGCCGCTGCCCCTCCTCACCAGCCCACGGTGCGAGGTAGGCAGCCGCGACCTCGTCGGTCATCGGACGGCTGGTGGCAGTGTGCACGCGGGGGTTGATGATGTCGGCGAACACGCTCGGCTCCATGGTCGCGTAGACGTCCGCGTGACGCTGCATGTGTTCGGTGAAACGGGTGTTCCACGGGCCGATGACGGCGGCGTCCAGCAGGGCGAGGCGGCGCGCGGGGACCCCTTCTACGAGGTGGGCGCGCATGACCACACCGCCACCGATGTCGTGTCCGACCAGGTCCGGCGCCTCCAGGTTCCAGTGTTCGACGAGCTCGGCCAGGGCGCGGGCCTGCCGGGCGATCGACGGGGCCACCCCCGGTGCGGGGTGGGAGCTTCCGAAACCGAGCATGTCCCACACGTGGACGGTGTGCTCCCGCGCGAGGGCGGGGACGACCCCGCGCCAGAGGTAGGACGACGCCGGGGTGCCGTGGACCAGGACCACGGGCGGGCCACCGTCCCCGAAGACCCCGGTGAGGACCTCGCCGCCGGAGAGGCGGACGCGGTCGGTGAGCTGCCAGTTTTCGGTGTCGGTCGACACAGCGAACCCCCATGTAAGGCGTGTAATCTATTTTCAACGCTTACGCTAGCATGGAGTAAGGCTTGAAAATAGATTTCACCGATTACATCCCCGGGGCGGCCCTGGCCACCGACCTGGTCAACACCTCTCCCCAGGTCCGCGAGGCCGGAGACGCGCTCTCCGGCACCGGGGCGCTTCGGGAGTTCCTGGCCGAGAACGGCGTCGACTGGGGTGAGCCGAGCCCGGACGACCTCGAGGAGGTGCTGACCCTGCGGCGCCGGGTCCGCGGCATCCTGGAGACGGAGGACGAGAACGAGACCGCCGAAGCCGCCAACGACCTGGTCGCGCGGGCGGCTGGCGGCCCCTCCCTGGAGCGCGACGCTGACGGCCGGTGGCGGTGGTACGTCGGCATCGTGCCGGACGCCTCGTTCGCGGACCGGCTGGCGGTGCTCGTCGGAACCGGGCTCCTCGGCGTCCTCGAGGTCCTGAGCCACGACCGGTTCCGGTACTGCGCCTCACCCCTGTGCGAGGGCATGTTCGTCGACACCAGCCGTGCGGGGCGACGGCGCTACTGCACCCCGAGCCTGTGCGGGAACCGACTCAACGTCGCGAACCACCGGGCCCGCCACTCACAGGACCGCCCCTGACCGTCCAGACCCGGGCGCGTTCCAGGAGAAGGCCACGTTCGCCTTCGTTACGGGTGAGTTCGGTCGGGCGGACGGGCTCCGCGCGCGCTCCAGTCGGTGTCCTCGGGTCGAACCGGACGCCGCTTCTCCAGGGCGGAGACCAGGGCGTCCTGGCGAACTCCTCAGCGAGCCAGGCCTGCCCGACCATGCCGGTGAGCGTGGCGACGAGGCAGGCCGACTCGACGCGCCAGAACCGCCTCCACCTCGCGTCCGACGCCGGTGTGGCCCATGGGTCCTTCGCAGCACCACGGGCCACACCGGTGCAACGGGGTCCGGAAACCCGGGGCGGAGCTCAGCCGTTGCGGCTCTCCTCCTGGGCACGCCGTTCGCGCTCGTGCTCCTTGACCTCCTCGGGCATGCCCTCGAGGTCCTCGAGCTCGGCGATGCGCCGCAGCTGGAGCTTGAGTTCGGTCGGATCGCCCTTGGCCGGGTGCGGGCACCGCTTGGCCCACTCCAAGGCCTCCGCGTGCGAGGACACCTGGAGCACCCAGTACCCCGCGATGAACTCCTTGGCCTCGGTGAAGGGACCGTCCAGCACCGTGGCCTCACCGTCGCTGAAGATGACCTCGGCCCCGGCGGAGGTGGGCGCGAGCCCCTCCCCTGCCAGCAGGACTCCGGCCCGGATCATCTCCTCGTTGTACTTGCCCATCTCCTCGTAGACCTCGGCGCCGACCTCGTAGTCGGCGGCCTCGGTCTCGGGAGTGCTCATGATCGACATCAGGTAGCGCATGGTGTTCTCCGCTCCGGGTGGGGTGCGGGTCCGCTCCCCCGCTCTCACCGGTACTCGAACGGGCCGACCCGGAATCGACACCCGTCCCGAGATGCTTCCTACTTCACTCCTGCCCGAGTTGATGCTCATGTTCACCCAGGTCAGCGGCATTTTCCTGTTTCTCGGCCATCGCCACGGCATCGGTGTCGTCGCCCGGCCCATGACGCGCCACGGCGCGGGGCGGCCAGCACCGGGAAGACCAGCGAATCATCCACGCATGCACCGTGGGGGCGGAGATGGGAACAGCAACCGCCTTCCCGGGACAACGGGGATCTCCCGGATCACCGGGACCCGAGGGCACACACCCGCCCTGGCCACAACTGGTCAGGAGAGGCCCCGGGGGCCGTCCTGAACTGGGGCGTTCGGTAGAGTTCCGGGACGGTTCGAACAGCGCGAGCGGGGGCACGGGATGGGCGTTTTCCTGGGTGCCGCCTTCGGTTTCCCCACGGTCCTGTTCACACCGATGCTCATCGTCGTCCTGGGCTACTGGATCTTCGTGATCGTCGGCGCCGCCGACACCGAACTGCTCGACAGCGTGGACTCCAACGGCGACGCCGTCGGACTGAGCGCGTTCCTCAGCAGGGCGGGACTCGGCCGGGTTCCGGTGACCGTGGCCCTCACTCTGCTGATCTGTGTCGCCTGGTTCGCCAGCATGATGGGAAGCATCTTGACCACCCTCGTCGACACCACCTCCACCCCCCTGCTTTACGCCCTCGGCGCCGTGGTGCTGGTCATCGCCCTGGTCGTCGCCTGGGCGGTCACCAGCGGCGTGGTCATGGGGTTCCAGCGCTTCCTGCCCGCGCGCGGCGGCGACTCCAAGCACGAGCTGGTCGGGCGCACCTGCGTCATCCGGATCGGTGAGGCCCGCGAGGACTTCGGCCAGGCCGAGATCACCACCGCGGGCGGTGCCTCCATCTCCATCCCCGTACGCACCATCAGCGGTGAGGTCCTGTCCTCGGGCAGCACCGCGCTGATCTTCGACCACAGCTCGGACGACGACGTCTTCCTGGTGACCGCCTTCGACGCGGCACTCGACCCCGGCCAGAACTGACCGGGGCCGCCGTCCGAGTCCCTCTCCGCAGGGCGCTCCGGTGCGGGACGCCTACCTACTCCCCGTCCTCCGCCTCCTGACGGTCCCTGTCCTCGGCCTCGTCCGCGCGCCGTGCCATGGTCCGCAGCGCGGGCAGGAGGAGCAGGGTGGCGGTGATGACGACCACCCCGCCGATCAGTGACGGCAGGCGCAGGTCGACGCGGCCGAGGAAACCGCCGATGAGGGCGCCCACGGCGTTGAAGGTCATCGCGAAGATCTGCACGGACCCCAGCACCCGTCCGCGCAGTTCGGCGGGGATGGCGAGCTGGGCGACCCCGATGGTGACGGTGTTCGACAGGGCCATGGCCACCGCGATCAGGGCCCAGAAGAACCCGGCCACGTACGCGTTGGGCGACACGATGAACCCGATGCAGCCCACACCCATGACCGTGAAGGCGATGACCTGGGTACGGAAGCGCCCCAGGAAGGCGACCACGCGCGAGACCGAGAGCGCTCCGAGCAGCGCCCCGACGGCGGCGGAGGAGATGAACACTCCGTACAGCGCCTCCGGTACCCCGAAGTGCACCCGCAGGATGAGGACCAGCACGGACGACTGGAGCATGAAGCCCATGGCCACGAGCGAGCCGTGCAGCGCCAGGTACCTGAGGGGCCGGTCGTTCCAGAGGAACGTGGTCCCCTCGCGGACGGAGGCGAGGATGGAGACCGCCGGAGTCCGGGCGTCCCGTACCGCGGCCCGGGGCCGTCGTGCGCTCAGCGGCAGGCCGATGAGGATGAGGGCGCCGAGAAGGTAGGCGCCGGCGTTGACCGCGAGCGGGAGAGCCGCCGCGACCACGATCAGGAGACCGCCGATGGGAGCACCGCCGAAGTCCTGGACGACCACCCGGCCGCCGACGATACGGCTGTTGGCCCGGTCCAGGGAGGTCTTGGCGACCAGTTCGGGCATGAGGGCGCGTCCGCCGATGTCGTAGAACGCCTCGCAGGACATGACGACGAACATCACCGCGTAGAGGGTGAGGATGGTGGCGTTGCCCGCGGCGACGACCACCGCGAGCGCCACCAGGGTGGCGGCGCGCACCAGGTTCGCGACGATCAGCACCTTGCCCCGGTCGAGGCGGTCGACGAGCGCGCCCACGAACAGGCCGAAGATCAGCCAGGGCAGGAATCGCACGAAGGCCAGCCCGGCGACCAGGACGGGGTCGTTGGTGAACATGGCCGCCATCAGCGGAAGCACCGTCGCCATGATTCCGTCGGCCACGCTGCTGCTCATGCTCCCGACCCAGAAGCGGTTGAAGTCGCGGCCCAGGCCACGGACCGGTCTGCCCGGTCTGGTCTGTACGGACATGGTCTCTACTCTCGATTCCTGGTGCTACCGGCTGGTGGGGAGGAGGGGCGGGCGGGGAGACGGGGTGGGGACGGGCAAGGGCGGCGCGGGTGGCGCCGCCGGGCCGGTGTGTCCGGGTGCGGGCCCGTCGCGCGGGCCCGCACCAGAGGGTGGAGCGGTGGTGCTCGGTCAGACGGCGGCGAGGCTGCGGGGCCGGATGTCGGTCCAGTTCTCCTCGACGTAGCGCAGGCAGGCCTCGCGGGTGTCCTCCCCCGCGACGACGTCCCAGCCAGCGGGGACGTCGGCGAAGGACGGCCACAAGGAGTGCTGGCCCTCGGCGTTGACCACGACGTAGAAAGTACCCTCGGCGTTGTCGAACGGGTTGTTCATCGTCAGCTCCTCAGCTGTTCGAAGGTGGTGGATTCCATCTGGGCGGACACCAGTCGACCGATCAGTCCCACCGACTCCGGGCGGGTCATCCCCATGTGCGTGGAGTCGATGTCATGGACCTCGATACGGCCGTCGATGTGCTCCTTCCAGTACTCGACCTCGGGCGAGTACTCGTTCCTCCCGCGCGTTGCGCGGAAGAAGACCGTGTCCCCGGTGAAGGTTCCGGGAGTGTGGTGGTTCATGACGACCGCGTGGTTGACCGCGGCGTCCACGAGGGCGGCCAGGTCGGCGGGGGCGAACTCGGCCAGGACGGGATCGCCCTGCCGTACCCGCCGGACCACGTCCTCGCGGTCGATCGGGGCTCCCACGGAGCCGACGCCGGGTGGGACGTCGAGCATCATGGCCAGCACCTCGTCATGGGAGAAGTCGGTGCGCTCGGCGCCGGGCGGTACGGGATAGGAGTCCATGAGTCCGAGGAAGGACACCTCCTCGCCCGCGTCCTGGAGGCGGACCGCCATCTCGTGGGCGACGAGGCCGCCGAACGACCACCCCAGCAGCCGGTACGGGCCGTGGGGCCGGACGGAGCGGACGCGCTCCAGATAGTCCTCGGCGATCTCGGCGACGCTGCTCGGCAGCTCACCCGGGACGGTGAGCGCCCGCGTCTGCAATCCGTACAGGGGCTGGTCGCCGGGCAGGTGCTGGACCAGACCGGCGTAACACCAGCTCATCCCCGCGCCCGGGTGCACCGCGAAGAGCGGGGGGCGCTCTCCGTGCTTGCGCAGGGGAAGCAGGACCTCCAACGCGCCCGCGGTGTTCTCCACCGGGGCGTCGCCGGTGACCTGCTGGTCCCCGCCCGGCTCGCCCGCCAGCGCCGCGACGGTCGGCGAACGGAAGACGTCCCGGACCCTGAGCTCGATCCCCAGGTCCGCGGCGGCCCGGCCGACCAGCCGGGCGGCCAGGAGCGAGTGCCCGCCGAGGTCGAAGAAGGAGTCGTCGATCCCCACCCGGTCCAGGCCCAGGATCTCCGCGAACAGCGCGCAGAAGGCCTCTTCTCGGGGTGTGCGGGGCTCGCGGCCCACGGCGGTGGGCGTGTACTGCGGCGAGGGGAGGGACCGCCGGTCCAGTTTGCCGCTGGAGTTCAGCGGGAGGGTGTCCAGGACGACGGTTGCCGCGGGGACCATGTACTCCGGCAGCGATCGCGCGGTGTGCGCGGCCACAGCTTCGGTGTCGATCCCGTGGCCGTCCTCGGCCACGAGGTAGGCGACCAGCCGCGGGTCGCCCGGCCGGTCCTCACGGACCACGGCGACCGCGTGGGCGACGGCCGGGTGCGCCGAGAGCACGGCCTCGACCTCGCCGAGTTCGATGCGGAAGCCACGGATCTTGACCTGGTCGTCCTCACGCCCATGGAAGCGGATGTCGCCGTCGGGGGTCCGGGAGACCCGGTCTCCGGTCCGGTACATGCGGGAGCCGGGTGAGCCGTGGGGATCGGTCACGAACCGTCCAGCGGTCAGGCCGGGCCTGTGCAGGTATCCGCGTGCCACGCCGTCACCGGCCAGGTACAGGTCACCGACGACGCCGTCCGGCACCGGTCGCAGCCGTTCGTCCAGGACGCGGGTCAGCGTGCCCGGAAGGCCCCGGCCGATGTGCGGGTGCGCGCCGGTCACCTCGGCCATCGTGGCGTCGACCGTGGTCTCGGTGGGGCCGTAGAGGTTGAACGCGGTGACGTCGTCCGCCCCGGCGGCCAGATCGGTCCACGTCTGCGCGGGCACGGCCTCCCCGCCCAGGGCCAGGCGCAGCGGCCAGGCCCCGGCCGGTCGGGGGAGAAGCCTGTCGCGTACCAGTTCCCAGTGGGTGGGGGTCAGGTTCAGGTAGGTGACACGGTGCCGGGCCACCTCGCGGACGAAGGAGTCCGGTTCGTCACGGATCTCGTCGGCGACGACCAGCACCGTGTCCCCCCGGCAGATCGCGCCCCACTGCTGGATGGAGGCGTCGAACGCGGCGCTCGCGGTCCAGGCCGAGACCCCGGGTTCGGGCAGGTGGTAGCCGCTCTCCTCCAGAGAGGCGACCAGGTGGGCGAGGTTGGCGTGGGTCACGGCCACGCCCTTGGGTCGGCCCGTCGATCCGGACGTGTAGATCACGTAGGCGAGGGAGCCGGGGTGCCGGGAGACACCGGGGTCGGTCGCGGGCGCGTCCGGCGCGGCCACCTGTTCGTCGGCGACCAGTACGTGGGTGGAATCGGGGAGCGCCCGCACCGCCTCGTGCACGCGGTTCCGCGCGTCCGTCAGCAGCAGTCCCTCGCCAGCCTCCTCCAGGATGGCGGTGATCCGTCCCGCGGGGTTGCGCGGGTCCAGCGGCAGGAAGGGTGCGCCGCTCCGGAGGACGGCGATCATGGCGACGACCAGGTCGGCCGAACGCCCCATCAGGAGGGCCACCGGACGGTCCGCGCCAGCGCCCAGACCGATCAGCGTGTGGGCGAGGCGGTTGGCCCGCGCGTCCAGCTCGCCGAAGGTGAGTCCGGTGTCGCCGAAGAGCACCGCGGTGCGGTCCGGCGTGCGTCGCACCTGTTCCGCGAGCCTTTCGAGGAAGGCCGGGTGCCGCTCTCCGGGGTCAGGGTGCGTCTCGGCGGGCCGTCCGACGCGCTCGTGCGGCATGAGGACGTCGAGTTCGTCGAGGCCCTGGGAGGTGTCGGCGCCGAAGGCCTCCATCACGGCGACCAGGCGCTGGAGCAGGGATCGCGCGGTCCGTTCGGTGAACAGGCTGGTGGCGTACTCCAGTGCGAGGACCGCGGGACGGGTGCCGTCCGGGGAACGGTCGCCGACGGTCAGGCCGAGGTCGAACTTGGCGGTGTCGATCTCCGCCCGGCCGTACCGGCCGGAGTCCTGTCCGGGGGTGCCCGGTTCGTCCGAGACCTCGCCCGTGGCCAGGGAGAGCATGGCCTGGAAGAGGGGGTGGTGCGCGGTGCTGCGGGTGGGGTTGACGAGTTCCACCACCTGCTCGAAGGGCAGGTCCTGGTGGTCGAACGCGGCCAGGTCGGCCTCGCGGACCCGGGCCAGCAGGTCGGCGAGGGTGGGCGACCCGGACGTGTCGGTGCGCAGCACCAGGGTGTTCACGAAGAAGCCGACCAGGTCGTCGAAGGCCGGGTCCGTCCGGCCCGCCACCGGAGTGCCGACGGCGATGTCGTCGCCCACGCCCATCCTGGTGAACAGGGCGGCCAGCGCGGCATGCACCACCATGAAGAGGGTGCAGTCGTGTTCGCGGGCGACGCGCCGGAGCCCGTCGTAGACCTCGTCCGGCAGGACCGCCGTGACCGTGCCGCCCTCGTGCCGGGCCTCGGCGGGTCGGGGGAAGTCGAGCGGCCACTCCGCGACCTCGGGCAACCCGCTCAACGCCCGCTCCCAGTACCGGGACTGGCGGCTGTGCGCGGAGTCGGGGTCGCCGGGATCGCCGAGCAGGTCGTTCTGCCACAGGGTGTAGTCGGCGTACTGGACGGGCAGCGCGTCCCAGTCGGGGGCGCGTCCCTCGAAGCGGGCCGCGTAGGCCTCCTGGAGGTCCCGGAGCAGCGGCGCGAGCGACCAGCCGTCACCGATGACGTGGTGCATCTGCACCACCAGGGCCGAGTCGCCCTCCCCGGCGAGCAGCAGGTCGGCGCGCACCAGCGGTCCGGCCTCCAGGTCGAAGACGTGTGCGTCGATGTCCCTCAGTACGTCCGGGATCTGCTCGGGTTCGACCGCGCGCACCCGGAGGCGGATCGCGGAGCCGTCAGTGACGTGCTGGTAGGGCTCCCCCTGTTCGGTGGGCAGGACCGTTCGCAGTGCCTCGTGCCGCTGGACGACGTCCGCGAGGGCGGCCGTCCACGCGTCGGGGTCGGGGCGGCCGTCCAGGCGCAGCACGGTCTGGATGTTGTAGGCGCGTTCCTGGCCGTCGACCTGGTGCAGGAACCACAGCCTGCGCTGGGCGGAGGACAGCGGAAGGAGCTCGGGTCGCGACCGGGGCACCGCCCTGGGGCGGGACGGGCGGTCCCCGGCGGCCTCGACCACCCGGGCCACGCCCGTGACGGTGGGCGAGGAGAACAGTTCGCGCAGCTCGACGTCGACGCCGAGCACGGAGCGCACACGCGCGATGAGGCGGGTGGCGAGCAGGGAGTGGCCGCCCAGGTCGAAGAAGGAGTCGTCGATGCCGACCCGGTCCAGGCCGAGGACCTCGGCGAACAGCCCGCACAGGATCTCCTCGCGCGGGCCCCGGGGGGCGCGGCCGGAGCCCGTGGCGGCGGCGAAGTCCGGCTCGGGCAGGGCGCGTCGGTCCAACTTGCCGTTGCCGTTCAGGGGAAGGGCGTCCAGGACCATCACGGCGGAGGGAACCATGTAGTCGGGCAGGACCTTCGCGACGGCGGCCCTGACCAGCGCGCCCTCCAGGGACGCGCCCGCAGCGGGCACGACGTAGGCGACCAGGGCCATGGCGCCGCTGTGGTCCCGCCGTGCCGTGACGAACGCCTGGGCGACACCGGGCATCGCGGCGGCGACGGCCTGGATCTCTCCCGGCTCGACGCGGAACCCGCGGACCTTGACCTGGTCGTCGGCGCGGCCCAGGTACTCGATGCGACCGGCCTCGACCCAGCGGACGACGTCCCCGGTCCGGTACATCCTGGCGCCCGGCTCACCGAAAGGGTCGGGCAGGAACCGTTCGGCGGTCAGGTCCGGGAGTCCCACGTAACCGTGCGCCAGCCCGGTCCCGGACACGTACAGCTCACCCGGGACACCGACGGGTACGGGGCGCAGGCGCTCGTCGAGGACGTAGCCCCGGCGGTTGGCGAGCGGCCCGCCGATGGGCACCGGCCCGTCCTCCTGATCGCGGACCTCGTGGGAGTGGGTGAAGACCATGCTCTCGACCGGCCCGTACCCGTTGCGCAGGCGGATGTCGGGGAAGGCGGCGCGGAAGCGGCGCATGTGCTCCGCGGACGGTTTCTCCCCACCCACGTGGACCTGGAGCGCACCCTCGAAGACCTGGGGGTACTCGTCCACGACCAGGTTGAACAGGCCGGTGGACAGGAAGAGCGAGTCGACGCCGTGCCTGGCGACGAGCTCCGCCATGCGCGGGGGCTCGGGGACCTGACCGGGGTGCAGGACGCAGACGGAGCCGTGGAGCAGCGCCCCCCAGAACTCGAGGACGAAGGCGTCCCAGGAGACGGGTGCGGACTGCAGCCAGACCCGGTCGGGGCCCAGGTCGGCGTAGTCCTGGCCGGTGAAGGTGGACACGATGGCGCGGTGCGGGGCGAGCACCCCCTTGGGGACACCGGACGATCCGGACGTGAACATCACGCAGGCCGTGCTCAGCGGCGACAGGTCGAGGGCGAGGTCGCTCCCGTCGTGTCCGTCGATCGCGGACGCGACCGTGTCGACCGCGATGGTGTGCCGGGCCCCGGTCTCGCGCTCCAGCAGGTCGGCGCGGCTGACGACGAGGCGGGTCCCTGACGCGGACGCCATCGCGGCCAGCCGGGTGTCGGGGAAGGCGGGGTCCAGGGGCGTGTACCCGGCACCGGCCTTGAGCACGGCCAGCAGCGCGACGGCGTACTCGACACTGCGCTCCATGAGCACGCCGACCATGCTGCCCGGGGCGACGCCGTTCTCGCGCAGGTGTCGGGCGAGCCGGTTGGCGCGGGTGTTCAGTTCGGCGTAGGTGACCTCGGTGCCCTCGAAGACCAGCGCCAGGGAGTCGGGTGCCGCCGCGGCCCGTTCCTCGAACAGCGCGTGCACGAGAGCCGAGGGTTCACCCGCCGCGGTGTCGTTGACCTCGTGCACCAGCGCGTGGAACTCGTCCCCGGTCAGCACCGCGATGTCGGCGATCCTGGCTTCGGGGTCGTCGGCGACGGCGTTCAGTACCCGGATCAGGCGTTCGCCGAGGTCCTCGGCGGTCCGGCGGTCGAACAGGTCCGTGGCGTAGTCCACGACGGCGGTCAGGCCGTCGGGCCCCTCCCCGAAGGCGAAGGTGAGGTCGAACTTGGCCGTCTTCCAGCCGAAGGGCTCACGGTCCGCACGGAGCCCGGGCAGGCGGGGCTCCACCACGGCGTTGTTCTGGAGGACCATCATCACCTGGAACAGGGGGTGATGGGCGGTCGAGCGCTCCGGGTTGAGCTTCTCCACGAGCAGGTCGAAGGGGACGTCCTGGTGGTCGAAGGCCGCCAGGTCGGTCTCCCTCACGCGTTCGAGCAGGTCGGTGAAGGACGGGTCGCCGGAGGTGTCGGTGCGCAGGACGAGCGTGTTGACGAAGAACCCGACGAGGTCGTCCAACGCGGGGTCGGCGCGTCCCGCGATCGGGGTGCCCAGCGGGATGTCCTCGCCCGCCCCCGAGCGGTTCAGGGTCACCGCCAAGGCGGCCTGGAGCGCCATGAACAGGGTGCAGCCGCGGGCGCGGGTGATCTCCTCCAGTCGGTCGCGCAGATCCGCGCCCAGGTCGAACACGATGCTGTCGCCCCGGTGCGAGGGGGTCGGCGGTCGGGGCCGGTCCAGGGGCAGTTCGAGGACCTCGGGAGCCCCGTCGAGGGCCCGCCGCCAGAAGTCGAGCTGACGCGCGGCCACACCCTCGGGGTCCCGCTCGTCCAGGAGCTCGTTCTGCCAGAGCGTGTAGTCCGCGTACTGCACCGGCAGCGGCTCCCACTCGGGCGCCCCGCCAGCGAGGCGCGCGGCGTAGGCCTGGCACAGATCGCGAACGAGCACACCCTCGGACCAACCGTCGGTCGCGATGTGGTGCATCAGCACCACCAGCACCGACTCCTGGTCGCTGACACGGAGCAGCGCGGCACGCACCGGCAGGTCCTCTGCCAGGTCGAAGGTCCGGCCGATGAACTCCTCGATCGCGCCGGGGACGTCGGACTCGGCGCGTTCGCTTGTCTCGAAGCCCAGCCGGGCACGGGCCTCTCCGGTTCCGAGCACCTGCTGGTGGAGCTCTTCCCCGTGCTCGGTGAGGACGGTGCGCAGGATCTCGTGGCGGTCCACGGTGTCGCCGAGGGCCGCGCGCAGGGCACCGGAGTCGAGGCGCCCGCGCAGGCGCAGGGCGACGGACACGTTGTAGGTGGCGGAGGCGCCCTCGATCCGGTTCGCGAGCCACAGTCGGCGCTGGGCGTAGGACAGGGGAGCCAGTTCACCGCGATCAGCGGGGACCAGCTCCGGACGGGAGGTCACCCCCCGCCCTCGAGCGATCACCCGGTCCACACCCGCCACCGTCGGATCACGGAAGAAGTCCCGGACCCCCACTTCGGCGCAGAGCACCGACCGCACCCGCGACACCAGCCGCAGCGCCAGCAGCGAGTTGCCGCCCGAACGGAAGAAGTTCTCCCCCGGACCCACCGACTCCCGGCCCAACAGTCGCGCGAACAACTCGCACAGGATCTCCTGACGCGGAGTCAGCGAACCAGAGGCCGCAGCCTCGTCGTCACCGGGCGCGGACACGGTCAGCGTGCCCCTGTTGGTCAGGGCCGCGCACTCTTCGTCCGTCAACCCGATCGCGGCACCCGCCACCGCCCCGGTGTCCCCGGCCATCGCTCGCAGCACCCGGTCCAGCACCGCGACCAGCGCTCGAACAGTCGAGTCGTCGAAGAGGTCGACGGCGAAGTCGACCGCGCCCCCGAGCCCGGCGGGTGCGCCGCCGCCGTCCCGGTACTCGACGAAACCCACGGCCAGGTCGAACTTGGCCACACCCGTGGTGACGGTGGTGACCTCCGCACCGTCGAAGCCGGAGGCGTCCGCGAAGGCGGGATTCAGCGCGACCGTGACCTGGAAGAGAGGATGGTGGGCGGTCGAGCGCTCCGGGTTGAGCTTCTCCACGAGCAGGTCGAAGGGGACGTCCTGATGGTCGAAGGCCGCCAGAGCGGTCTCCCGGACGCCGTCCAGGATCTGGGCGAAGGTCTTCTCCCCGGACACGTCGGTGCGCAGGACGAGCGTGTTGATGAAGAACCCGACCAGGTCGTCCAGCGCGGGCTCGGTGCGTCCCGCGATCGGGGTGCCCAGCGGGATGTCCTCACCCGCCCCCGCCTTGGACAGCGCGATCGCCAGCGCGGCCTGCACCACCATGAACAGCGTGCAGCCGTGCTCCTTGGCCACACGCGCCAGGGCGGTGTGCAGCTCCGCGTCCACCTCGAAGTGGACGCTCTCACCCCGGTGCGAGGGGACCTCGGGTCGGGCCCTGTCCAGGGGTAGTTCGAGGACCTCGGGAGCCCCGTCGAGGGCCCGCCGCCAGAAGTCGAGCTGACGGGCGGCCACACCCTCGGGGTCCCGCTCGTCCAGGAGCTCGTTCTGCCAGAGCGTGTAGTCCGCGTACTGCACCGGCAGCGGCTCCCACTCGGGCGCCCCGCCAGCGAGGCGCGCGGCGTAGGCCTGGCACAGATCGCGGACGAGCACACCCTCGGACCAGCCGTCCGTGGCGATGTGGTGCATCAGCACCACCAGCACCGACTCCCGCGCGCAGCCGAAGTAGCGGACCAGGACGGGCCGGTCCACCGCGAGGTCGAACGGCGTTCGCGCGAACTCGCCCACCAGCGCGTCCACCCCATCGGGAGCGCACTCCACCACCTCGAACCCCGGCAGGCCCTCCCCCGGCCCCAACACCCGTTGGAAGGGCTCGCCGCCGCGCTCCCCGTAGACCGTCCGCAAGACCTCGTGCCGCTCGACCACGTCACCCAACGCCGTCTCCAGAGCGGCGGCGTCCACATCGGCGCCGAACCGCACCACCACGGGCACGTTGTAGGTCGAACTCGCCCCTTCGAGCCGGTTCACGAACCACAGCCGCCGCTGCGCGAAGGACAACGGAGAAAGCTCCCCACGCTCCACGGAGACCAACCCCGGCCGGAACGCCACCGCCCGCCCCCGAGCGATCACCCGGTCCACACCCGCCACCGTCGGATCACGGAAGAAGTCGCGCACCCCCACCTCGGCCCCGAGCACCGACCGCACCCGCGACACCAGACGCAGCGCCAGCAGCGAGTTACCACCCGAACGGAAGAAGTTCTCCCCAGGCTCCACCGACTCCCGACCCAACAGTTCCCCGAACAACCCGCACAGGATCTCCTGACGCGGAGTCAGCGGGCCGGACGGTGAGTCGACGACGGTCGCCACCGCGCTCACCGCGGGCGTACCGCGATCGGTCAGAGCCACCCGCTCCGGTTCCGTCAGCTCGACGCACTCGCCCACGGTCGATTCCGGGTCCCCGGCCATGGCGCGCAACACCCGCACCAGGACCGCGCCCAGGGCACGGACCGTGGCGGCGTCGAAGAGGTCACACGCGTACTCCACAACACCGGACAGCCCCGCCGCCCCACCCGAACCGTCCCGGCGCTCCACGAAGCCCACCGCGAAGTCGAACTTGGCCACACCCGTGTCCACGGGGACCAGCTCCGTCGTCACCGCCCCGGCGAACTCCGGGTCCGCGCCATCCCCCTGAGCTCCGTTCACGGCGACCGTGACCTGGAACAGCGGGTGGCGTCCGGGCACGCGCTCCGGGTTGAGGGCCTCGACCAGCAGGTCGAAGGGGACGTCCTGGTGGGCGTAGGCGCGCAGGTCGGCCTCGCGCACCTGCGCGAGGAGCTCCGAGATCGTCTGGTCCGGGCGGACCCCGGTGCGGAGCACCAGGGTGTTCACGAAGAACCCCACCAGGTCCTCCAGGGCCTCCTCGTCACGACCGGCCACCGGGGTGCCCAACGGCACGTCGTCCCCCGCGCCGGCCTTGGAGAGCGCGACCGCCAGCGCCGCCTGCACCACCATCAGCAGGGTGCAACCGTGCGCACCGGCCACCTCCAGCAGGCGTGCGTGCAGGTCCGCGTCGAGGTCGAGGGCCTCCTGCGCGCCCCGGCCCGTGGGCGTGTCCGGACGTACTCGGTCGAAGGGTAGCTCCAGGGATCCGGGCGCCCCCTCCAGCGCGTCCCGCCAGAAGTCCGTCTGCTGTGACAGGAGACTGTCCGGGTCCTCGGGCGAGCCCAGGACGTCCCGCTGCCAGAGGGCGAAGTCCGCGTACTGCACCGGCAGCGGCTCCCACTCGGGCGCCCTGCCAGCGAGGCGCGCGGCGTAGGCCCGCCCCAGGTCCCGCACGAGCACGCCCTCGGACCAACCGTCCGTGGCGATGTGGTGCATCAGCACCACCAGCACCGACCCACCGGGACCGCAGTCGAAGTAGCGGACCCGCACCGGCCGGTCCACCGCGAGGTCGAACGGCGTTCGCGCGAACTCCCCCACCAGCGCGTCCGCCCCATCGGGAGCGCACTCCACCACCTCGAACCCCGGCAACCCCTCCGCCAGCCCCAACACCCGCTGGAAGGGCTCGCCCCCGCGCTCCCCGTAGACCGTCCGCAACACCTCGTGCCGCTCGACCACGTCACCCAACGCCGCTTCCAGAGCGGCGGCGTCCAGACCGGCACCGAACCGCACCACCAACGGCACGTTGTAGGTCGAGCCCGCGCCTTCAAGCCGGTTCACGAACCACAGCCGCCGCTGCGCGAAGGAAAGGGGGATCACGGTTACTCCTCAAGGGAAAGGGTGGTGCCTTCGTCCGCCGGAAACGTGGTGTGCGGCGGTTCTCACCCGGGTTCGGGCGGTCCGGCGGTGCTCCGGGAGGGACCGCGGACGCGGTGGTCCCCTCCCGGGCCGGTCGGAGCTGCGTGGCTCTCCGGTCGAGAGCATCCGCTCAGTTCGCTGACTCGATGACGGACGCGAGGTCGCGCAGCTTCGGGTTCTCGTACACGGCCTTGAGCGGGATCTTCACCCCCAGCTGCGCCTTGACCTGGGAGACGAGCTTGATGGCCAGGAGCGAATGGCCTCCGAGACGGAAGAAGTCGTCCTCCGCCCCGATCACGGGGACTCCCAGGACCGTGGCCCACACCCGCGCGATGAGCTGCTCCACGGAGCTGAGCCCCTCGTCACCGGAGTCCTCTCTGCCGACGGGCTCGGGGTCGGGCAGGGCCGCGCGGTCCAGCTTGCCGCTGGGGGTCCTCGGAAACTCGGCGAGCTCCACGTAGGCCGCGGGTTCCATGTAGCCGGGCAGGCTGGCGGCGGCGAGGTCGCGCAGCTCCCGGTCCAGGCCGCAACCGTGCGACCGGTAGTAGGCCACCAGCGCGGGCCCTCCGGTCAGGGACCGTAGGTCGACGACGACCTCGGCGACGGCGGGATGCGCGCCCAGGACCCCCTCGACCTCGCCGGGCTCGATGCGGAATCCGCGCAGTTTGACCTGGCGGTCGCCGCGGCCCAGGTACTCCAGGCGGCCGTCGTGGAGTCGGCGCGCCAGGTCACCGGTGCGGTACATGCGCGAGCCGTCGGCCGCGGCGATGTCCGGGACGAATCGCTGGGCGGTCAGGCCGGGCGCTCCTCGGTAACCGCGGGCCACCCGGTACCCGGCGAGGTAGATCTCGCCGGTGACCCCCTCGGGCACGGGCGACAGCCGCTCGTCGAGCAGGCGCAGTTCCAGCCCGGGTAGGACCCGGCCGATGTGCGGTTCACGGGAGGAGTCGATCCAGCCGGCCGTCGCGTCGACAGTGCACTCCGTGGGGCCGTAGACGTTGACGGCGCGGATCGAGCCCCGCTCCGCCATCGCGCTCAGCCGGTGCCACAGGGGCGGGCTGACGGGTTCTCCGCCGACGAGCAGCGTGAGGGGCCCCGGACGGTTTCCGCCCAGGTGCTCCTCCAGGTGGTCCAGGAGCAGGTCGGCGTGGGAGGGGGTGATGTCCAGGTCGGTCAGGCGCTGCTCGCTGATGAGCCTGGCCATGGCCGCCGGGTCGGACCGGACCTGGTCGTCGAGGGTGACGACGGTGTCACCCCTGCACAGACGGGTCCACTGCTGGACGGAGGCGTCGAAGGAGGCGGAGGCGTTCCAGCCCACGCGGCCCCCGGGGGGACCCGCGAGGTGCTCGCTCTCCAGGTCCGCGAGCAGGGCCGAGACCGATCCGCGGGAGACCTCCACGCCCTTGGGCCGCCCTGTGGATCCGGAGGTGTAGATGACGTAGGCGAGGTTGGCGGGGCTGACGGCCGCGGGCAGGAAGGGTTCCTGGGACGCCTCGACCGAAGTTCCGTCGGGCGCGATCCGGCAGAGGGCGACGGTCTCGGGGAACGTGGCGTCCGAGGCGCCGCAGTCCTCGTGGCCGCCCGTGGCGGCGCCGCAGGACACGACCACCAGATCGGCGGCCGCGTCCTCCAGCAGGTGTCTGCGGCGCTCGACGGGCAGGGCCGGGTCGACGGGCAGGTAGGCCGCGCCGGCCGTCAGGGTGCCGATCAGGCCGAGGACGAGATCGGCGCCTCGCGGCATGCAGAGGGCGACGACGCGCTCACGCCCGATCCCCCTGCCGACGAGTTCACGGGCGACGCGGACGGCTCCGGCCCTGAGCTGGTCGAAGGTGAGGACGCGGTCGCCGTCGACGACGGCGTCGCGGGTCCCTGGTACTTCGGCGAGGCGGTCCAGGAGGTCCCGGGCCCCGCTGTGGCGCCCGGCCACGGAGTCGAGGGACTCGATCGGGGTCGTCACCGGGCCGTCCCGTCCTGGCTCGCGCCGGTCGCCGGAGGTGCGGTCGGTGCGCAGTCGGCGAGGGGCACCGGGTCGCCCATGGCGACGAGGATCTTCCGGTCTCCCTCGAAGGCCTCACGGCCGTGGGCGTTGAGGATGTTGTCGACCATCAGCAGGTCGCCGACCTGGTAGGTCTCCCTGCGCGTGGCCCGGGAGTAGGCGTCGTTGAGCGCGTCGGCCTCCTCCCGGGTGAGCGGGGTGCCGTCACCGACGAAGGTCTCGAAGGGCAGGCCCTCCTCGCCGTAGGTCTCCAGCAGCACGTCGCGGACGTCCTCGTCCAGGGACCAGCGGCTCCAGAAGGCGGCGTGGTTGAACCAGACCCGCTCCCCCGTACCCGGGTGGGTGACGATCGCCGACCGGCGCTGGCGGGTGCGCAGGGTCTCCTCGTCGAGCCATTCGCAGCCGATCACGTTCTCCGCGCAGTAGGCCTCGACCTCAGCGGGGGACTCCGTGGCGAAACTGGTCTGCCAGGGCAGACCGGCCAGAGCCGAGTAGTTGCGGACCAGCAGCCAGCCGTGTTCCTCGAACCTGCGACGCAGGTCCTCGGGGACCAGCTCCAGCACCTCGCGCATGTCGCCGACGGTCGTCGCGCCTCCCTTGTCGGGGGCGACGACGCAGCAGAAGAGAAGCGTGCCCGGGAAGTCGAGGGTGTAGCTGTTCTCGTTGTGCAGGCGGATGGGCTGGATCGCGGGCAGGTCGGTGGACGAGAACACGCCGCCGCCGAAGTCGGTGCGCGGGGTGGCCTTCTCCTTGTAGGCGGCGGGCTGGGGCAGCAGGACGTCGCGGACCCGGCCGAAGGCGGCGGCGTCCTGGACGGGAAGACCCCTGACCAGAACGCTGCCCGCTGAGGTCAGCTCCGCGGTGATGGCGGGGCGTTCGCGCTCCAGGACCCTGACGGCCTCGTCCATGTCCCGCACACCGGGGAGTTCGATGATCGAGGGTTTGCCCGCCTCACGGCGGACCACGGCCTTCTCTGTTGTCAGCGACATTCTTCCTCCGTTTTCCTCGCGGGCTCGCACCCGCTCTTCTCGCTTTTCGCTCCGCGCCCGGAGCCTTTTCTCAGGAAGCGTGTACGGCGGTCATCGAGGCGGTGACCGAACCGATGATCTCCATGAACCGGGCCAGGTTCTCCTCGCTCTCGTCGAAGTAGAAGTGGCCTCCGGGAAGGGTCTCGACGCAGGTCTCGCCCTGGGTGACGTCGCGCCATTCCACGAGGTCGCCGACGGGGACGATGGGGTCGGACTCACCGCCGACGATCGTCAGCGGGAGGTGGAGACTGCGTACCGCGTCATCGCGCCGGTAGGCGTCGTCGATCGAGAAGTCCGCGCGGATCGACGGCAGGATGATCTCCCGCAGCTCGGGCTCGTCGAGGATCTCGTGATCGGTGCCCCCGCGAGCCTTGATCGCCTCCACCAGTTCCTCGTCCGAGAGCGTCTCGGGCAGGACCGGGCTGGGGTTGGGCAGGAACGGGGCACGGCAGGCGGACCCGATCAGGGCCACCGGCGGCCGTCCCGCCGCGCTGAGGCCCCGGGCGACCTCATAGGCCACCAGGGTCCCCATGCTGTGACCGAGTACCACCAGGTCGCGGCGGTCCCCGGCGAGCAGGGACACGATGGGGGCGACCAGGTCGTCGACGCTCTCGGGCAGGTCGTCGGTGAAGCGCGAGCCACGGCCGGGGTACTGGGCGACCAGGAGGCCCACGTCCCGGGGAAGGTGCTCCTCCCATTGGGCGTAGTAGTGGGCGTTGCCTCCGGCGTGGGGCAGGATCAGCAGGGAGAGGCCACCGGGGGCGGAAGGGCTCCGCAGTTCCCACAGCACCTCGCTCGCGGCCGCGTTGTTTCCGAATTCCGTCATTCCGTTCCGCTCCAGATCGCTGTTCAGAGCCGGTTCGTGTTTCCGGGAATCCCGGGCCCGAATCGGTTTCCTTGTTCTGCTACACCGGTCGAATAACGGAAACGTACGCCGGAATTCCGGGCGCACGGGGCAGGAAGTGACGGCAAGGAAGCGGCAGTTGGGGCCGGTCCGCTGCCTGCCGGTGGACCACGGGGGTCATCCGCTGGGGAACGACGAAGCGGCCGGAGCCCCGGTCAGGGGCCCGGCCGCTTCGCGGGACGGATCAGCCGTCGAGTTCCACCCCGGCGCGGGTACGGCGCCTCAGCGTCGGGCGTGCCCGGGGCGTCGGCACCCGATCAAGGCGCCGCGCCAACTGGGCCACCGTGGGGGCGCGGAAGACGTCCTCCAGAGTGGCCTTGGCGTCCATGGCCGAGCGCAGACGTGTCAGGAGTCGGGTGGCGAGCAGGGAGTGGCCGCCCAGGTCGAAGAACGAGTCGTCGATCCCCACCCGTTCCAGGCCCAGGACCTCGGCGAACAACCCGCACAGGATCTCCTCCCGAGGATTACGGGGTTGCCCGCCCGAGACCGAGGCCGTGTAGTCCGGTGCGGGCAGGGCCCTCTTGTCCAGCTTGCCGTTGGCCGTCAGCGGCAGCTCGTCCAGCACCACCACCGCCGACGGCACCATGTGCTCGGGGAGGACGTCGGCGACCGCACCGCGCACGACGGCGCCGTCCAGCTCGGCTCCCGCGACCGGGACCGTGTAGGCGACCAGGGACGCCGGTCCGCCGTGGTCGCTCCGGGCCACGACCACGGCCTGAGCCACCCCAGGAACTCCGGCCAGGACGGCCTCGACCTCACCGGGCTCGACCCGGAATCCGCGGACCTTGACCTGGTCGTCCACCCGGCCCACATAGTCCAGATCCCCCGAGGACGACCACCGCACCAGGTCACCCGTGCGGTACATCCGATCCCCCGGAGCACCGAAGGGATCAGGCACGAACCGCTCGGCGGTCAGGTCCGAACGCCCGAGATAACCCTGGGCCAGAGTGCGCCCGGCGATGTACAACTCACCCGGCACACCCACCGGCACGGGCCGCAGACGAGCGTCCAACACGTAGACCCGCGACCCTCCGATCGGAGCGCCGACCGGTACCGAGCGTTGTCCGGGTTCGACCGAGGACACCTCGAAACTGGTCGAGAACCCCATGTTCTCCGCCGGGCCATAACCGTTCACCACACGAACCCCGGGATGCTCCGACAGCGCCCTGGCCACATGAGCCACCGACGCGGCCTCACCCGCCGTCATCGCCACCCGCACCACGTCGAACACCTCGGGACGCTCGTCCAACATCACGTTGAACAATCCCGCGGACATCTGCAGACTCGTCACCCGGTGCTCCACCACCAGATCAGCGATCGCGTCGAACCGAGGACGCTGCCCCGGCTGCAACACACACCGGCCACCAAACAACAACGCGCCGTAGAGCTCCAGCGCGAACGCGTCCCACGACACCGGCGAACACTGCAACCAGACCTGATCAGGACCGAAGTCCACATACTCCTGACCCAGCAACGTCCCCACCACACCCCGATGAGACGTCACCACACCCTTGGGCACACCCGAGGAACCCGACGTGAACATCACACACGCCACATCACCAGGCCCCACCTCCACACCAAGATCACCGCTCAGACCAGCAGCGATCTCCGGTGCCTCCACTGACAACACGACCACGCCCGTCGCGGAGAGACCGTCGCGGTTCTCGGCGTTGGAAACAACGGTGGTGATTCCGGCCGAGGCGATCACCGACTCCAAACGCGCGGCCGGGAAAGCCGGATCCAGCAACGTGTAACCCGCACCGGCCTTCAACACGGCCAACAACGCCACCACCATCTCCGGCCCCCGAGGCAGATACACCCCCACCAACTGACCCGGGCGCCCCTCACCCACCAGATACCGCGCCAACCGGTTCGCACGAGCGTTCAACTCCCCATAGGAGACCCGCTCATCCCCGAACACCAACGCCACAGCATCCGGAACCGAAGCCGCACACTCCTCGAACACCCGATGCAGGACCACATCGGACCCCACACCCGTCCCAGCACGATTGAAGTCCACCAGGACACGCTGGCGCTCCTGCGCCGACAGGAGTTCGATGTCCCCCGGCCGCGTCTGCGGGTCGGCCGCCACGGCGGCCAGCACCCGCTCCAACCTGGCCACCAGCTCCACCGCCGTGCCACGGTCGAACAGGTCGACCGCGTACTCAAGGACACCGGAGACGCCCTGTGGGTCGGCGGAGAAGGAGAACGTGAGGTCGAACTTGGCGACCTTCCAGGCGAAGGGCTCCCGCTCCGCTTCGAGTCCCGGCAGTTCGGGTCCGGCGTCCGCGTGGTTCTGGAGTACGAGCATGACCTGGAAGAGCGGATGGTGCGCCATGCTGCGGGTCGGCGCCACCGCTTCCACCACGCGGTCGAAGGGCACGTCACGGTGATCGAAGGCAGCCAGATCACCCTCACGCACCCGAGCCAGCAACTCCACGAACGTCGGATCCCCCGACACATCCGTACGCAACACCAACGTGTTCACGAAGAACCCCACCAAGGGATCCAACGCCTCATCATCACGCCCAGCCACAGGCGTACCGATCGGAACATCAACACCACCACCCGACCGCGCCAACACCACCGCCAACGCAGCCTGAAGAACCATGAACAGCGTGCAGCCCCGCGCTCGCGCCAACTCCGCCAGACGGCCGTGCAGATCGGCGTCCAACGAGAAGGCCAGGTGCTCCCCCCTGTTGGAGGCCACGGCGGGGCGCGGACGATCCGTCGGTAGCTCCAGCACCTCCGGGGCACCGGCCAGGGACCGCTCCCAGAAGTCGAGCTGGTCGGCGACCTGCCCCCCGGGCTCCGCCTCGTCCAACAGGGCGTTCTGCCAGAGCGCGTAGTCGGCGTACTGCACCCGGAGCGGGACCCAGTCGGGAGCCGAGCCCGCGCGGCGGGCGGAGTACGCCTCCGTGAGATCTCTGAGCAGTACGGCCTCGGACCAGCCGTCGGTGGCGATGTGGTGCAGCAGCACCACCAGGACCGCCTCCTCGTCGGAGACCCTGAGCAGGTCAGCGCGCACCGGCAGGGCCTCGGCCAGGTCGAACACCCTGCCGACGAGGGTGTCCACGGTCCCGCGCACCTGGTCGCGCGCGCAGGGCGTGACCGCGAAGCGCAGCAGGGCACGGGCCTCCGGCTTGCCCAGTACTCGCTGGTGGGGCTCGCCTCCGGGCGAGGGAAACACCGTGCGCAACGACTCGTGGCGGTCGACGAGATCGCCCAGCGCGGCGCCGAGCGCTCCAGCGTCGACCTCACCGCGCAGGCGCAGAACGAGCGGAACGTTGTACGACGTGCTCGCCGACTCCAGGCGGTTGAGGAACCACAGACGGCGCTGGGCGAAGGACAACGGCAGCAGGTCGGGACGGGACACGGGCAGAACGCGCGGGCGCGCGCCGCGTTCACCCGAGGCGTCGATCGCCGCAGCCGCACCCACGACCGTCGGGGCGGCGAACAGTTCCCGCAGACTCACCTCAGCGCCGAGCACGGAACGGATCCGGCTGACCAGCCGGGTGGCGAGCAGGGAGTGGCCGCCCAGGTCGAAGAAGGAGTCGTCGATCCCCACCCGTTCCAGGCCCAGGACCTCGGCGAACAACCCGCACAGGATCTCCTCCCGAGGATTACGGGGTTGCCCGCCCGAGACCGAGGCCGTGTAGTCCGGTGCGGGCAGGGCCCTCTTGTCCAGCTTGCCGTTGGCCGTCAGCGGCAGCTCGTCCAGCACCACCACCGCCGACGGCACCATGTGCTCGGGCAGCGAGGCGGCCAGAGCCGCGCGCAGAGCGGCCGGGTCAGCCTCCGCTCCCGCCTCGGCCACCACGTAGGCCACCAACCGCCGATCACCAGGACGGTCCTCACGCACCACCACGGCACCCTGAACGACACCGGACAACCCCGCCAGCACGGCCTCGACCTCACCGGGCTCGACCCGGAAACCGCGGACCTTGACCTGGTCGTCCACCCGGCCCACATAGTCCAGATCTCCCGAGGACGACCACCGCACCAGGTCACCCGTGCGATACATCCGATCCCCCGGAGCACCGTACGGATCGGGCACGAACCGCTCCGCGGTCAGGTCCGAACGCCCGAGATACCCCTGGGCGAGCGTTCTCCCAGCGAGGTAGAGCTCACCCGGCACACCAACGGGGACCGGGTTGAACCACTCGTCGAGGACGCGGGCCAGTGTGCCGCGCAGCGGCACCCCGACGGGTACCGAGCGTTGTCCGGGTTCGACCGAGGACACCTCGAAACTGGTCGAGAACCCCATGTTCTCCGCCGGACCATAACCGTTCACCACACGAACCCCGGGATGCTCCGACAGCGCCCGCGACACATGCGCCACCGACGCCGCCTCACCCGCCGTCATCGCCACCCGCACCACGTCGAACACCTCAGGACGCTCGTCCAACATCACGTTGAACAACCCCGCCGACATCTGCAGACTCGTCACCCGGTGCTCCACCACCAGATCAACGATCGCGTCGAACCGCGGACGCTGACCCGGCTGCAACACACACCGACCACCGAACAACAACGCGCCGTAAAGCTCCAACGCGAACGCGTCCCACGACACCGGCGAACACTGCAACCAGACCTGATCAGGACCGAAGTCCACATACTCCTGACCCAGCAAGGTCCCCACCACACCCCGATGAGACGTCACCACACCCTTGGGCACACCCGAGGAACCCGACGTGAACATCACACACGCCACGTCTCCCGGCCCCACCTCCACACCAAGATCACCGCTCTCACACACGGCGACACCGGGCGCGTCCACCGACAGCACCCCGACACCTGACAGGGCGGCGAGGTCCAGTCCACCGGAGCCCGTGCTCGCCGTTTCGCCCTCGGCTCCGAAGGCCGCAGCGCGGTGACCGGGGTTCGGCCCCGTGCCACCCTCGCCCGTGCCCGTGCCCGAGAGCACGGTGGTGATTCCCGCCGAGGCGATCACCGATTCCAACCGCGCGGCCGGGAAAGCCGGATCCAACAACGTGTAACCCGCACCCGCCTTCAACACGGCCAACAACGCCACCACCATCTCCGGCCCCCGAGGCAGATACACCCCCACCAGCTCACCCCGGCGTAGACCCTCACCCACCAGATACCGCGCCAACCGGTTCGCACGAGCGTTCAACTCCCCATAGGAGACCCGCTCATCCCCGAACACCAACGCCACAGCATCCGGAACCGAAGCCGCACACTCCTCGAACACCCGGTGCAGGGTGCGATCCGCGACGAGGTCGGTGCCCGCGCCGCCGAAGTCCACCAGGACTCGCTGCCGCTCCTGCGCGGAGAGGACGTCGATCCGTCCCGCCCGTACCCGAGGCTCCGCCACCACGGCGGCCAGCACCCGCTCCAAGCGGGCCACCAGCTCCACCGCCGTGCCACGGTCGAACAGGTCGACCGCGTACTCCAGGGTCCCCCGGATCCCCCCGGGCCCGCCGTCAGCGTCGGAGCGCTCGCCGAGGTCGAGAGTCAGGTCGAACTTGGACGTGCCCATGGAACGAAGCTCCATCGCGACGTCCAGGCCCGGTAGTTCCGGGACCGCCCCGGCATTGTTCTGGAGCACGAGCATGACCTGGAAGAGCGGGTGGTGAGCCGATGACCGTGTGGGTGCCAGGGCCTCCACCACGCGGTCGAAGGGCACGTCACGGTGATCGAAGGCAGCCAGATCACCCTCACGCACCCGAGCCAGCAACTCCACGAACGTCGGATCCCCCGACACATCCGTACGCAACACCAACGTGTTCACGAAGAACCCCACCAGGGAATCCAACGCCTCATCATCACGCCCAGCCACAGGCGTACCGATCGGAACATCAACACCACCACCCGACCGCGCCAACACCACCGCCAACGCAGCCTGAAGAACCATGAAGAGGGTCACGTCGTGGTCCGCGGCCAGTTCGGCCAGCGCGGCGTGCAGGTCGGCGGGCAGATCAACGGCGATCGTCGCGCCCTCGTTGGAGGGAACCAGGGGACGGGGACGGTCCGCGGGCAGGTCCAGAACCTCCGGGGCACCGGCGAGGGACCGCTCCCAGAAGGCCGTCTGGCTCGCGAGCAGGCTCCCCGGATCCGACTCCGAGCCCAGGACGTCCTTCTGCCAGAGCGCGTAGTCGGCGTACTGCACGGCCAGGTCGGGCCGGTCGCTCCAGTCGGGGGTCTGCCCGAGCAGCCGCGCCCCGTAGGCGGCGCCCAGGTCCTCCATGAGCGGGGCCATGGACCATCCGTCGCTGGCGATGTGGTGGACGAGCACGACCAGGACGGTGTCCTGCTCTCCCGTACCCAGCAGCCATCCCCGGATGGGGATCTCCCGCTCCAGGTCGAAGGCGTGGCGCACCGCCCGGTCGATCCCGGCGCCGATCTCCTCCTCCCCGACGTCGACGACCTCCAGCACCGGCCGGTCGGGCAGGACCCGTTGGAAGGGTTCTCCGTCATCGGAGGGGAAGACCGTGCGCAGGGTCTCGTGGCGGTCCGCCACGTCCCCCAGCGCCGCCCGGAGCGCGTCCTCGTCCACTCGACCGCGTAGCCGCAGGACCACCGGGACGTTGTAGGTGGGACTCGGTCCCTCCATGCGGTGCAGGAACCACAGACGGCGCTGGGCGAAGGAGAGCGGTACGCGTTCGGGGCGCTCCACCGCCGTGAGCGGTGCGCGCACGGGCCCGCCGGAGACCGACCTGACCAGCGCGTCCACCGCCGCGACTGTGGGAGAGCGGAACACGTCCCCCAGGGCCAGCTCCGCTCCCAGCACCGCGCGCACCCTGCTGACCAACCGGGTGGCGAGCAGGGAGTGGCCGCCCAGGTCGAAGAAGGAGTCGTCGATCCCGACGGCCTCCACTCCGAGGAGTTCGCGGAAGACTCCGCAGAGGATCTCCTCCTGGGGAGTGCGCGGGGCCCGGCCGGTCGATGTGTACCGGGGTGCGGGCAGGGCCCTCCTGTCCAGCTTGCCGTTGGCCGTCAGCGGCAGCTCGTCCAGCACCACCACCGCCGACGGGACCATGTGGTCGGGCAGTGAGGTGGCCAGGTCCGCGCGCAGAGCGGCCGGGTCAGCCTCCGCTCCCGCCTCGGCCACCGCGTAGGCCACCAACCGCCGGTCGCCAGGACGGTCCTCACGCACCACCACGGCACCCTGGACGACACCGGACAACCCCGCCAGCACGGCCTCGACCTCACCGGGCTCGACCCGGAAACCGCGGACCTTGACCTGGTCGTCCACCCGGCCGAGGAACTCAACGGTCCCCTCCTCGGTCCACCGCACCAGGTCACCGGTGCGGTACAACCGGCCCCCCGGAGCACCGAAGGGATCGGGAACGAACCGCTCGGCGGTCAGGTCCGGACGACCCACGTACCCGAGCGCGAGACCGGCGCCCCCGACGTACAGCTCACCGGGCACACCCACGGGGACCGGGCGCGACCGGCCGTCCAGCACGTAGCAGCTGCGATGGGCGATGGGAGCGCCCACCGGGACCAGGGGGCCGTCGATCTCCGTGACCCTGTGCGAGTTGGTGAAGACCATGCTCTCGACCGGCCCGTAGCCGTGCTGCAGCCGCACGGTGGGAAGGGCCTCCAGGAAGCGGCGCATGTGCTCCGTGGACGGGGCCTCGCCGCCGGTGACGACCTGGCGCACACCTTCGAACACCTCCGGGTGTTCGTCGAGGACCAGGTTGAACAGACCGGCGGAGAGCCACATCGCGGTGACCCCGTGCTCGGCGACCAGTTGCGCCATCCGTCGCGGCTCGGGTGCCTGACCCGGTTGGAGCACGCACGTCGATCCGTGCAGCAGCGCACCCCAGAACTCCAGCACGAAAGCGTCCCAGGAGACCGGAGCGGTCTGCAGCCACACCTGTTCCGGACCGAAGTCCAGGTAGTCCTGCCCGAGGAGAGTGGAGACCACGGAACGGTGCGGGGCCACCACACCCTTGGGCACACCCGTCGATCCCGACGTGAACATCACGCACGCGGGTGCCCCCGGGGGCACCCGCACACCCAGGTCCTCCGCGCTGCCCCGGGCCACGGTCGCGGCATCGGCGTCGACCCGGACGAGGTGCTCGGCGCCCACCCCGCGTCCGGCCAGTCCCGCCCTGGTCACGACCGGTCCGACACCGGCGGCCGCGACCATCGTGGCCAGGCGGTCGTCGGGGAAGGCTGGGTCGAGGGGCACATACGCGGCTCCGGTCTTGAGCACCGCGAGCAGCGCGTCAGCGAACTCGGCGCCGCGCTCCAGCAGGACGCCCACCATCGTTCCGGGGCCGACACCGAGCCCGCGCAGGTGTCGAGCGAGGCGGTTGGCACGGGCGTTCAGGTCACCGTAGGAGACCACGGTGCCGTCGGACACCACCGCCGTGGCGTCCGGCGCCATCCCGGCGCGCTCCTCGAACACCTCGTGCACGGCCCGGTCCGCCACCTCGGCCGACGCAACGGAGTTGAACCCCGCGACCACCCGCCGGTGCTCGTCCTCGGAGAGCAGGTCCAGGTCACCGACGGCGGTCCCGGGTTCACGGCACAGCGCGTCGAGCAGGCGGACGAACGACTCCGTACGGCGCTCCAGGTCCTCCTGTGAGAAGACCGCCGGGTTGGCGTCGAAGTCGATCTGCAGGGCGCCGTCGCGACCGCGTTGGAGGACGTCGATCCGAAGTTCCTCGATGGGCCCCTGGAAGAGGTTGTGCGGAACGCAGGGGAGGCCGCCGAAGTCGACGTCGTAGTCGAAGGACATGATGTTGACGAGTGGGCCGAACTCGCGCCTGGTCTGCGGGGTCTGGCCGAGCAGCCGCCGGGTGGCGGCGACCGGGTGACGCTGGTGCGGCAGGCAGGATCGCAGAGCGGCCGCCACGTCGCGGGCCACGTCCGCCGCCGGCGCCTCCGGGTCAACGGCAAGGCGCAGCGGGATGACGTTGGAGTACATCCCGGGGGTGCGGCGGCTGAGTTCCGTGGTGCGCGCGGTGACCGGAAGGCTGAGGAGGATGTCCCGCTCCCCCGTCCACCGCTGGGTGTAGGCGGCCACGGCCGCCATGAGCATCTGTTTCCACCGGGTTCCGCAGCGCTCGGCCGCCCGCTGGATCCTGGCCACGCCCTCCTCGTCGATGATCCGAGTGCAGCGCAGGTACCGGGGTCCGGGTTCCGCCCGGTTCCGGGTGAGGGCGGTGTGGTGCGGTGCACCGTCCAGGTACCCGGCCCAGTAGCGGCGGTCCTCCTCGCGCTCCGGTCCGTCCTCGTACCGGGCCGACTCCTCGACCAGCGCGCCGAACGAGCCGAGGGGCGGGCCGGTGTCGGTGTCGCGGAGCAGCGCCGTGTACAACTCGGCCACGCGCCGGGCCAGCAGCATGAAGGTGTACCCGTCGACCATGAGGTGGTGCGCCCTCTGGAACCAGACGTGGCGGTCGCCGCCGAGGCGGAAGAGCACGTGGGCGTAGAGTGGGTGGCGGGTCACGTCCAGCGGCACCGCGAGTTCCTCGCGCATCATCGCCAGCGCCTCCGCGGCGGGGTCGTCGGCGTCGCCGAGGTCCACGATGCGCATGGGGTAGGTCAGCGTCGCGTCGGTCCACTGGCGGGGGCCGGATTCCGTGGCGACGAAGCGCGTGCGCAGGATCTCGCTCTCCGACACGACCCGACCCACCGCCCGCTCCAGGACGACGGGGTCGAGCGGCCCCGTGATCTCGTAGTACTCGCCGTTGTTGAGCATCGGGCTGTCGGGGTCGGCTTCCTGGGTGAACCAGATTCCGCTCTGCGCCTCGTTGAGCGGCCGGGTTTCGTCGAATGTGCAGAGCATCGAGTTTCCCTTCTCCCTTTCCTGGACGTATCGGACTTGCGGCTGCGGCCTTCGGGGTTCGGAAAGCACCGGCCCCGGCTGGCGGGGCCGGGGTGCCCTCACGGGACGGTGCTCGGTTCCGCCGCGACCGACGCGACCGCGGCGGCCGACGCGGGCAGCAGGACGTCCTCGCTGCCCAGCGCCTCCGGGGAGTACTTGCCGAGCGCGCTGATGAGCAGGCGTGCCTCCAGTGCCAGCGCGCTGACGAGGTTGACCAGACCGTTCTCGGGGTCCTCGTCGACGGCGACGAGCGCGGCGCGGCCCAACCCCACGGCCCGCGCGCCCAGAGCGAGGGCGACGACCGCCCTCCCGGCCTCCCACATCCGCCCGGAGGCGAGCAGGCACCCGTCCGGGGCGCCGATCCTGCGCAGGCACTCACCGAGTGGCAGGCCCACCCGGCTCAGGAAGACCGGCGGCGCCCAGCCGGATCCTCCCTCGGCCCCGTCGACCGTGACGGCGTGCGCTCCCGCCGACCAGGCCACGCGGGCCGCGTGCCCGACGTCCCGCCCGGGCGGGAGCTTCACCCAGACCCGGACCCGCGGGAAGTTGTTGCGCATGAACCTGATCTGCTGGGCGAGGATCTCCTCGGTGAACGTGCCGGGGCTGGAACTGCGCAGCCGCGGGCCGCCTCGGGGGTCCAGGCTGGCGGTGACGTCATAGCGGTCCGAGAGGCGGGCGGCGTCGGCTTCGCCGACCATGGTCATGCCGCCGAGGCCGGGCTTGGCGCCCTGGCCGAGCTTCAGTTCGAAGCCCAGGCGGCCCGAGTCCAGCAGCGGTGCGACGGCCGGGTCGGTGTGGACCCGGTTCCACACCTCGGCGTCGGCGTCCTCCGTGCTCTGTTGAACGACCACGCCCCCGACGCCCTCGGGCAGTTCCGAGGCGTAGGCCTCCAGCCTGCTCAGCAAGGAGGAGTCCGCACTGTAGCCGTGGGCGGGCGCCACGTTCTCGCCCACCACCAGGGGGATGCCCAGGCGTGCGGCCTGCCGCCCCGCGGCGAGGGCGAGTTCGGTCCCGACCTGGGTGGACCCGAAGGCCGACACGTACACCGGAAGCTCCGAGGCGAAACCGCCGATCCGGGTCCGCAGCTCGACGTCGCTGAAGAGCGGCTCCCGGGCCAGGTCGATGAGCTTCTCCATGCGGCGGGGCATGAACACCGGGGGCACGAGGCGGGCGGCGTCGAGAGGGTCCGCGGTGGCGGCGGAGGTGACGTCCGCCCCGATGACGGTCCTACCGTAGGAGTCGTCCGGCGGGAACACGGCGGCGCTGCCCCTGCGGGCGCGGTCGCGGATCGCCTGTTCCGGCAGGCCATCGGCGTGCAGTCGGTTCATGCCGACACCACCCCGGGAAGTTTCGGATAGGCGGTGACCTGCCACAGGGAGTCCATACCGGTCAGGTACCGCAGGACCCGCTGCAGGCCCATACCGAACCCGGCGCTGGCGGGGATGCCCTCGCGGGCCTCCTTCAGGTACCAGCCGTACTTGGCGGGGTTCTCGCCGCTCTCGCGGATACCGGTGACAATCGCCGCGTAGTCGGCCTGGCGTTCGCTGCCGCTGACCAGTTCGCCGTAGCCGCCGTGCGCCAGCAGGTCGAAGTTGCGCAGGACACCGGGGTGCTCGGGGTCCTCCCGGTCGTAGAAGCCGCGGGAGCCCTTGGGGTAGTCGGTGACGAAGAAGGGCCGGTCCGCCTTGTGGGACAGCATCGCCTCGCCCTCCCAGTCGATCTCGGCCCCCGCGTCCTGGTCGTGGCCCATCCCGCGCAGGGTGTCGACCGCGTCGGTGTGGGTGCGGATGCCGAAGCCGCCCGCGAGCAGTTCCTTGAAGAAGACCGGATCCCGCCCGAGGCCGGTCAGGAGTTCGGGGACCCGATCGAGCACGTGGGCGACGACGTGGGTGAGCAGTCGCTCGGCCACCCGCATCGCGTCGTCCCGGGTGGCGCCCGCGATCTCCACGTCGATCTGGTGGAACTCGAAGAGGTGGCGTCCGGTGGAGGCGGTCTCCAGGGGTTCGGCACGCACGTTCGGCGCGATGTAGAAAAGCTTGGGGAAGCCGCGCAGCGACGCCTGTTTGTAGAGGATCGCGCTGGTCATCAACTTGTAGCGGTGACCGTAGAAGTCCACGTCGAGCTGTTTGGCACCGCGGCCGCCGGGGTCGGTGACCGGGCCGGTCAGGGGTGGCAGGAGCTCGACGAAGCCCTGTCCGCGCAGGTGGTCGCGGGTCGCTGCGAGGACCTCCTGCTGGACCAGCATGATGTCGCGCGTGGTCGGGGAGGTGAGGTGCTCGCCCAGGGGCGGGATCGGCGCGGGGTTCGCGGGGTCGTTCATGGTTCCTCCGTTTCGGAGCGCCGGGGTCGGCGGTCGTGGGGGTGCGACACCGGGTCCGCTCACGTGACCCGGTCGTAGCGCTGTTCGACGTGGTGGAGCATCATGAGCAGGGCGTCGGCGGTCAGCCGGGTGGGGACCACCGAGTCCACGGGCACGGGGATCGGCATGTTCCCGGTGCTCAGCCAGCGCAGGTATCCGTCGTCGCCGATGTAGCTGCGGGCCTGTCCGCGGTTGTCCGGGTGCAGGCAGAACGGGAGGTCGAGCCGGCCCCGTTCGAACGCGCGGGGAAGCGCCCGTCCGACGTCCGGGTCGATGTCCAGGACCGCCTCGACGAGCGAGCGCGCCTCGGCGAGGACACCGCTGTCCCCCGCCTCGGCCACGCGCGGTCCCGCCGTCTCGGCGGCACGGGCGCTTGCCTCCAGCGCCCGGATGTTCTCCTCGATGGTGGGGATCCGGTGCGCCTCCGCCTCGGTCTTGACGATGACGCGTGCGGCCCCGGCGCGTACGGCGGTGCGCGCCGCCTGTTCCATCAGGAGCACCGCGCCGCGGGAGGTCCGGGGGTAGACCCCCATGTAGGCGTAGAAGACGATGTGCCACTGGGTGTCGGGGAGGTACTCGCTCGCCAGTCGGCGCAGGGCGAGCACGGCCTCCTCGTCCTGCGCGGGGTGGATCTGCTGGGCGTAGCTGAGCGAGAGGCTGCGGATGCCGTGCTGTCGGAAGAAGACCCCTTCGAGCAGGCTGATCGCGACGAGCAGGCTGGGCGGGCAGAGCTGGCCGAGCATGCATCCGCCGAAGCTCTCCACGTGGGGACGGCGCCCGTCGGCCCCGGACTCGGCGAAGAGTTCGGTGCTCTCGACCCAGCTGTCCACCGCCTCCCGTAGCGGGGTGCGGCTGTAGGGCAGGCAGTAGGAGACCGGTCCGCCCTCGGTGGCCTCCAACCCGAGTCGGGTGAGGGTGCGGAAGATGTCCTGCGGCCGGGAGGATCCGTGGCGGACCTGCACGGGGAAGGCCGTGTCCCGGACCCCGTCGAGAAGCTCCACGGTCTCGTGGTCGGGACGTGCGACGATCGGATAGCCGTTGAGCTTGACGCCGTCGGCCAGGGCCCTGCGGGCGGCCTCGTGGTTTCCCGTCCGCGTGTAGCTGTCCAGGGTCAGGGTTCCCACACTGACCGCGTCGGCCGCCTTGGTCGCGACCAGGCCCGCGCGCATCCGTCGCAGGTCGCCGAAGCCCATCCGGGGCTGGACGACGAGGTTCCCGTTCCGTTCCGCGGCGGCGACGAAGTCACCGAAGGAGGGACGGGCGGTGTCGAGGGGCGGGGTCATGACACCGCTCTCAGCCCGCGCGCCGTCACGAACTCCCGGAACCCGCCCAGCTCGTGCTCCGCGAAGACCGCGTCGAACCCCTCGTTGAGGAGGCGGCGGGTGAAACCGACGTCGCGGACACCGTCCACACCCAGCTTCCCGCCCACGACGAGGGGGATCCGTTCGAGGCCGGGAACAGCGCGCAGGTGCCGGATCAGCCCGAGTGCGTCGTTGAATCCGTGGCCGTTGACGCTGCTCACCACGACCAGGTCGGGGCGGTGTTCCAGGCACGCGTCGGCCAGCAGCTCCTCGGGAACGCAGGCCCCGACGTTCACGACCTCGTGCCCCATCTCCTCCAGCAGGAGCTGCATATAGATGAGATTCCAGGTGTGTGAGTCGGAAACGGTACTGGAAACGATGGACTTGGGCCGAAAACCCGTCACGCCACCACGGAACATCTATCCCACCTCGAATGGCGCTTGGCCGTTGGTTTCTTTCCTCGCGGAGAAGTTATGTCCCGTACGGACGGAGAACGGGAAGTGCTGTCGGCAGATTGGGCGGCATGTGCGCCGACCACGGCTCAGGCCGCGACCGGGGCCGCGACCCGAGGGGTGTGCGCCGCACGCAGGACGCGGACGAGGTTGAGCGTGTGCACACGGGCCTGGCCGGTGCCGCGCTCGCAGTGCACGAGCCCGCGAGTGATCAGGCCGTTCAGCACCCTGCCGCAGTCGGCGAGCGGGAGACCGCAGATACGTGCCAGGCCGTCCGCGCGTTCGCCGTCGGCGGTGGCGCACAGCAGGTCCAGCACGGTCTCCTCGTCCGGGGAGAGGGTGGCGAACGCCCTGTTCAGTCCCTCGACGACGCCGGGCACGGCGGGGCCGGTCAGCGAGCTGAGGAACGGGAGGGGGTCCTCCCGCAGGCAGGCGAGCAGGGTGGCCGGGTCGTAGAGGGTCAGCCATGTCGCCGCGCAGACCAGCGCGCCGGGGATCCGGTCGAGCAGCACGCAGATCTCGGCCAGCAGCGGGGCGTCCTCGGGGCCGGGGCTGGGTGAGAGACGGGTGTCGCCCAGGTGCCAGACGAGCACGTCCACGGCCGCGGCGGGCGCGAGGGCAGCCAACGGGAAGACCTGCTCACCGGGTACGCCGTAGGGCTGGTCGGCCACCGCGAGAACGCGCAGGGCGGGGCATTCGTGGAGGAGGCGGGCGAGCGCCGCGCCGTTGGGTGCCCCCGGACGGGGCGCGTCCAGGACCAGCAGGGCGGGGCGGTCTCCCACGGTGTGCACCAGGTCGGCCACCCCGTCGCGGTCGCTGTCCACGGGTCCGACCACGGAGAACAGGTCCGCGACGGCCCGGCCCACCAGGTCGGCCAGCTCACCGGCGGGCGCCGGGAAGTCGTGGTCGGACCCCGTGGCCCACAGGACCGGGAGCTCGCAGGAGCGGTGCAACCGCTGGGCGACCTCGATCGCCAGGCGGCTCTTGCCGACCCCCGGGGCCCCGGTCACGGTCACCAGGCGGCGGCCCGGAGCGGCCAGGGCCATGGCGAGGGCCTCCGCCTCCTCCTGCCGCCCCAGGACGGGGGTGCGGGGATCCGGGGCGGGTGCGACGACGGCGTCCGGTCCGCACAGGCTGACCGTGCGGGCGCCGCGCCGACCCGCGGCGGCCAGCAGGTCGGCGCGGTCGCGGTCACCGAGGCGCAGGGCCTCTCCCAACAGGCGGACGGTGTCCCTGCGCGGGTGCAGGGCCCTCCCGTGTTCGAGGTCGCGGATGGCCCGGACACTGATCGTGGAGAAGTCGGCCAGCTCCTGCTGCGTGAGCCCGGACCGCGAGCGGTACCGGCGGAGCAGATCTCCGAAGCGCTGGTTCTCAGTGGGGGATGCCATCCTCTGCGCCCTCTTTCCTCTGGGTCGGTTCCGAACAGGACCCATTCTGGAAAAAGCCGCTATCTCCGGCGCATCGTCCGGCAAAACCGCCGGTCCGGAGAGGGCGGACCGGGCCGGACCATCGATCCGACGGGACCGGTGGGACCGCTGTGGCCTGTGCGGGAACGATCAGGGGCGGGGTTGCGACGCGGGTATCCCGCCTGAGGGAAAGGGGGATAGCGGCGTGATAGCCAAACCAGCGATTCGGCGATGCCCCCTGTTTCTAGATTCGTGTTCATCGGAAGAACGAACACGAAAGGCACTCACTTGAAGCTCCTCAGAATCCTCGCCGCCGCGGCCATCGCCGCCACCGCCGCTCTCGGCCCGATCGTCCTCACCGGGGCCGCCGCCCACGCCGGCACGTCCCTGAGCCCCGGAGCGCCCATCTCCCAGGAGAGCCCGAACAACGACCCCTGGGAGCCGTAGACCGCAGGGGCGTCCACCGGGGCCGCCCGTGTCAGGAACCGGGTGCTCCCGCGATCCGCACCGCCTCGGCGTGCTTGGACTCCATCCCCCTCTCCGCGAACACCCCGGCCACCCTCTCCGCGAGTTCGACGGCCTGCCCGCTCTCGCCCAGGCCCTGGAGCAGCCGCGCCAGGTCCAACCCGACCTCGGCGGCACCCGCGCCGTCCCGGATCTGTTCGCGTACGGCCAGCGAACGGCCGAGGAACCGCCGGGCCTCCCCCGACCGCCCCAGCAGCCCGCAGACCCGCCCCAGGTCATGCAGGAGATAGCCCTCCCCGATCGGATCGCGCAGCTCGCGCACCAACTCGAAGGATTCGGTGAGGATGCCCAGCGCCTCCCTGTGGTCCCCCTTCAGTAACGAGTACTGACCGATCCTGCGCAGCACCTGCGCGCGACTGCGCGGGTCTCCCGTCGTCTCCGCGTGCTGACGGGCGCGCAGGAGCTCGACCATCCCCCGCTCCTCCTCGCCCATGGCCAGCCGGACGTGCCCGGTGAGCAGCAGGGTGCGGCCCATGCCCGCCACGTCGCCGATCGACTCGAAGACCTCGTAGGCCCGTTCCCCGAAGTCCAGCGCGCGCTCTCGGTCGCCGTCCACGTTGGCCAGGTGGGCGAGTTCGCGCAGGCACTTGGCGCGGCCGAGCGCGTCCTCGAGGCCGGTGAAGCCCTCCAGGGCGGCCGTCATCGCCGCCCGCGCCTCGTCGTTCTTCCTCTGGTCCAGGTAGAGGCAGCCGTTGGAGAAGGTGATCGCGGCAATCCCGCGCAGGTTGCCCGCCGCGCGTACCGCCTCCATCGCCCGCTGGTTGGTGAGGGCCCACTCGTCCGGGTGGCAGCGCCGGCCGAACAGCGTGAGCAGGGACACCGCGAGATCCCAGCAGAGTTCGTCGAGCCCCGCCCGGGCCGCGGTGTCCACGGCCGCGTACAGGTTGTCCTGCTCCCGCTCCAGCCACTCCATCGGGTCCGCGAGGGCGACCTCGGTGAGCGCGCGAGGCGGGTGCCAGCGCGTGCCCTCGCCGTGCAGGAGCAGGTAGTCGCCGCCGTGGATACGCCGGTTGGCCTCGTCCACCAGGCCGAGCCACCCTCCGACGAGTCGTCCGAGGGCGGCGTGCCGGTCGGGCCCGGGTTCCTGGTCGAGGAGGCGCTCCCGGGCGAACAGGCGGATGATGTCGTGGAAGCGGTACCTGGGGTCGCCGCCGGGGTCGATCCCGGTGACGTCCAGCATCTGGGCGTCCACAAGGGGTTCGAGCAGGTCCGACGGGTAGCGGCGACGGTCGTCGAGGAGCGCGCCGGCGATCCAGCCCGGCTGGTTCGGCCCGTCGGCGAGGGCGAACAGCCGGAGGGTGCGGCGGGTGACGTCGTCCATGCCGTCGTAGGTCAGGCTGAGGCTGGCGCGGACCCCGAGTTCGCCGTGGGTGAGCTCGTCCAGTCGGTGGCGTTCGTCGGAGAGCCGGTTGACCATGGAGGCCAGGGACCAGTGCGGGCGCGCCGCCAGGCGCGCGGCGACGATGCGCAGGGCCAGCGGCAGCCGTCCGACCGATCGCACCAGTGAGTCGGCCGCGGCGGGTTCGGCCTCCACCCGCCCGGAGCCGACGATCCGGCGGAGGAGGTCGAACGACTGGTCCCGGTCCAGCACGTCGAGTTCGACGAGGACCGCCCCGGGGACGCCGGTGAGCCTGGCCCGGCTGGTGACGATCACGCCGCATCCCGGGCTGCCCGGAAGCAGGTCCGCCACCTGGCGCTCCGATCCGGCGTCGTCGAGCACGACCAGGACCCGGCGCTCGGACAGCAGGCTCCGGTACATCTCGGCGCGCTCGTCGCGGCCCTCGGGAATGGACTGGCCCGGGATGCCCAGCGCGCGGAGGAAGCGGGCGAGTACCTCGGCGGTCTCGGTGGGGATCTCACGGCTGCCGCGCAGGTCGCAGTAGAGCTGCCCGTCCGGGAAGCGCTCGTCCTGGAGGCGGTGGGCGACGTGGACGGCCATGGCGCTCTTGCCGACCCCGGGCCGACCGATGATGACGGCGACACCGACCGCGTGGCCGCGCTCGGGGAGCGTGAGGGCGACCTCCACGGAGCTGACGGACTCGGCGCGGCCGACGAAGTCCGCTGTGTCAGCGGGCAGTTGCCGGGGGCGGGCCTCACCGACGCCGGAGTACGCTTCGGGCTCCTCGGGCAGGATCGGGAGCTCGGTCCCCTTGTCGTCGCCGTCAGGGGCGGCAGGTGTGACGGGGGGCGAGGGGGACCGAAGGTCGGTCCGCTCCGGGCCCAGGAGCAGGGTCGGGTCCCCCGAGAGGATGCTCGTCTCCAGGCCGCGCAGCTCCTCGCCCATCTCCAGACCGAGTTCCCCCATGAAGAGGTCCCGGCCCCTCCGGTACGCCTCCAGCGCCTCGGCCTGCCGACCGGAGCGGTAGAGGGCGAGCATCAGCTGCTTCCTGAGGCGTTCGCGCAGGGGGAAGTCCTGCACGAGCGCGTTGATCTCACCGATGAGCCCGCTGTGGCGGCCGAGCCCGAGCTCGAGCTCGATGTAGGTCTCGATGAGGTTGGTGCGGGCCTCGTCCAGGCGCGCGGCCTTGGTCCCGAGGCTGCGGCTGGAGATACCGCTGAGCGTGGGACCGCTCCAGAGCCCGGACGCCCTGCGCAGGAGGGCCACCGCCTCGGCGTCCCGGCCCTCCCTGCCGACGACCTCGGCCTCGGCCGCGAGCCGTTGGAAGCGACGCACGTCGATCGCGTCGGGTTCGGCCTGGAACCGGTAGCCAGGAGGCCTGGTCTCCAGAGTGGCCCCGGTCGAGGCGAGGCACTTCCTCAGCCGGGAGACACAGATCTGCACCTGCGTGCGCGCGGTCCCCGGCGGGTCCTCGTCCCAGATCGCGTCCACGAGGTAGTCGGTGGACACGACGTGCCCGGCCTCCAGCAACAGGGCGGCGAGAACGACCTGTTGCCGTCCCGGGGGGATGCGCACCTGGCCTTCGGCACCCTCGACCTGAAGTGGCCCGAGAATTCTAAAGGGGGGATCCCCTCTGTCCTCGACAAGTGTTTCATAGCCGATGACGGGCCCCTTTGACGGCAGGGTCGGGGTGGGCCGACCAAGGTTATTCTCGGATCCTTGTCGGCCAAGGTAGCCACTCGAAAAGCAACCCGTCAATATGGACCCGACAACAACAAGGAAACGGATGGTAGCCATGCGATAGCGAACGAATAGGTCCGATGGGCATCCTGGTACTCAGAGCCAGAACACAAGCCGCGCCTGCGCGAGCGGGACGTGACGATCCGTGACCAAAAACGGGTTCGGAGCAGGGGGCAGGGAGCGTGGCCACAGTCGAGAATGATCACGACCACCTATCACCAAACGCCACGATAACCTCACTCGGAGTAGAACACGTTCGCCTTTCGTATCACTATTTAGATAGCGGGGATATTGACGGATACGCATCGCTGCTCGCGGAAAAGGTGCAGATAAAGCGACCCGACCTTCCGCTCGCGCACGGGCGAGACGAAGCCGAAAGACTGTGCGGCGACCCGCTGCGCCCCCGCGGTTTCCACGACCTCTACCGGGTGTTCGGTCAGTCCGGGCACATCGCCGCGGTCGGCCGCTTCGTGGTCCTGCCCCACGAGCCCGACCGGGGCCCCGAGGACGTGGACTTCGTGGACATCTTCACCCTGGCCGACGACGGTCTGATCCTCGGCCAGCGCCGCTTTCTGTCCCCGCGCTACGCCGACCGGCGGCGCGGCGGGTGGACCCCGGCCTCACAGCCGGGCGGGAGCACGTGAGCGGACGCGACCACGGGTGCCCTGCTCGTTCCCGATCACACGGAACCGTTTGCCCCGTTCACGCGTCACAAAGCATGACGAACGCTTCTCTCCCCCGGTCGCCGCACCGCCAGCCCCGCGTCGCTCCCCCGGTGCCGGACCGACCAGGTTCACCTCGCAGAAAGAGACACCCACGTGTTGCTGAGTGCATCCTCCACCGGCGGCCAGGAGGCGGCTGACGCGGCCTTCCTGACCTTCGGAGTGGCCCTGGCCATCGGCCTCGTCGTCCTCATCGCCCTCCTGGTGATGGTCACGCGCCTCTTCCGGAAGGTCGAGCAGGGCAAGGCCCTGATCATCTCCAAGGTCAGGGACGTCCACGTCACCTTCACCGGCTCCATCGTCCTCCCGGTCCTGCACAAGGCCGAGATCATGGACATCTCCCTCAAGAGCCTGACCCTGGAGCGCGGCGGCCGTGACGGCCTGACCTGCAAGGACAACATCCGCGCGGACATCAAGGTGTTCTTCTACGTCCGTGTGAACGAGACCGCCGAGGACGTCAAGAAGGTCGCGAAGGCGATCGGCACCGCGCGCGCCAGCGACCAGGACACCCTCCAGGAGCTCTTCAACTCCAAGTTCTCCGAGGCGCTCAAGACCGTCGGCAAGCAGTTCGACTTCGAGGAGCTGTTCACGCACCGCGAGCAGTTCCGCCACGCGATCGTGTCCCTGATCGGCACCGACCTCAACGGCTACATCCTGGAGGACGTGGCCATCGACGAGCTGGAGCAGACTCCGCTCCACCACCACGACGCGAACAACATCCTCGACGCGCAGGGCATCTCGAAGATCACGGAGCGCACCGCCAAGGAGCACAAGCGCACCAACGAGTTCGAGAACGACCGCCGCAAGGAGATCGACCGCCAGAACACGGAGACCGCCGAGACCCTCGCCGAGCTGGAGAAGCGTCGCGAGGAGGCGGCCGCCAAGGCCAAGCGCGAGATCGAGATCATCCGCGCGCAGGAGGAGGCCGAGACCGCCCGCGTCCAGGCCGAGGAGCGGCTCAAGTCCGAGACCGCCAACCTGCGCACCAACGAGCAGCTCGGCGTCCAGTCCGAGAACCAGCAGCGTGAGATCGCGGTCGCCGAGAAGAACCGCGAGCGCGTCATCGCCATCGAGACCGAGCGGATCGAGAAGGACCGCCTCCTGGAGGTCATCGGCCGCGAGCGCGAGACCGAGCTGAGCCGCATCGCCAAGGACAAGGAGGTCGAGGCCGAGAAGCGCGAGGTCGCCGACGTCGTCCGCGAGCGGATCGCCGTCGACCGCACCGTCGCCGAGCAGGAAGAGGCGATCAAGAAGCTCCGCGCCGTGGAGGAGGCCGAGCGCCAGCGGCAGTCCATCATCATCCACGCCGAGGCCGAGGCGCAGGAGAACCTGGTCAAGGACATCAAGGCCGCCGAGGCTGCCGAGGCCGCCGCCAAGCACAAGGCCCAGGAGGAGCTCACGCTCGCCGAGGCCCGCCAGCAGGCCGCCGAGCTGGACACGCGCGCCAAGATCCGACTCGCCGAGGGCATCCAGGCCGAGGCTGCCGCCGCCGGTCTGGCCGAGGTCCAGGTCCGCCAGCAGGACGCCGAGGCCGTCGAGAAGCTCGGCCGCGCCGAGGCCGTCGTCGCCCGTGAGAAGGCCGACGTCGAGGCCGACGCGGTGGAGAAGAAGCTGCGCGCCGAGGCCGCCGGTCTGACTGACAAGGCCGCCGCCATGGCCGCCCTGGACCAGGTCAGCCGCGAGCACGAGGAGTACCGCCTGCGCCTGGACGCCGAGAAGGAGGTCCGCCTGGCCGGGATCGACGTGCAGCGTCAGGTCGCCGAGGCCCAGGCCACGGCGATGGCCGCCGGTCTGGAGAGCGCCGACATCAGCATCGTCGGCGGCGACGGCGCCTTCTTCGACCGCATGGTCAACTCCATCGGCATGGGCAAGGCCGTGGACGGGTTCGTCGGCAGCTCCGACACCGTCCAGGCGCTGGGCAGCGGTTGGCTCAGCGGCGAGGGCAACTTCGCCGACGACGTCAAGCGGGTCCTGGCCGAGGCCGACAGCGAGGACGTCAAGAATCTGACCGTCTCCGCCCTGCTGCTCAAGCTCATCGCGGCGGGCGGCCCCGAGACGGGCAAGCTGGACAACCTGCTGACGACTGCCCGTTCCCTGGGCCTCGACCAGCTTCCCGTGAACGCTCTCGCCCCCGTGAAGCAGTGAGGTAGTCCTCCGTGACCGAGGCCCACTCCCAGGAGAACCGGGAGACCGACGGCCCCGGGCCGGAAGCCGAGGACGCGCGGTCGCTGGACGCGGGCACCTACGAGGTGCTCCGCGCCCGGCTCCGCGAACAGACCGGTGAGCTGGCCCGGCGGACCGAGGAACTCAACAACCGCCGACTCGAGGTGTTCGGCGGCACCGAGCTCTCCCTGCGCGGTACCGAGCGCATCCGCACCGAACACAACTGCGTGCCACGCGACATCGTCAGCGTGGGGCGCTCCGTGGGGAACGACGCCGACGGGGACATGATCCTCTTCGGCTACAACGTCTACATCGGCATGCAGAGCCAGACGCACGTCTCCGACGTGTTCTCCCTGCACCGGTACGAGCACGGCGGCGACTCCTTCGAGTTCACCGACGCGGCCGAGGACGCCGTCCCCGGTCTCCTCGCCGACGAGCGGTTCCGCCAGGAGTTCGCCCAGCTCTACCGGTACTACCGCGACGCCCGCCTGCTCCAGCTGCGCCGGGTCGAGGAGCGGCTGCTCGCCGTCTTCCAGACCGGCCCGCGCACCGAGGACGTGCGGGTGCTGCGGTGGTCGGTCTCGCCCACCGGCGAGGTCGCCTACCTCGATGACCGGGGGGAACGCGACCACGTGTTCCCGCCCTCGCACGACTTCTCGTGGACGGAGGCCACCCGCGAGGACCACGTGCAGGGCCGGCACCCGCACATCTCGATCCGCGACGAACTGTTCGTGGAGACGGTCGGCGGCGACCTCACCATCAAGGTGGAGGACAACACCGAGGTCGGCGAGGGCATCTACAGCGAGCCCGTCGACGAGCCGTTGCAGAGCCTGGCCGACGCTTCGGTCTTCCACGCGCAGGTCGGCGCGCTCGTCCTGCTGAAGATCAGGCCGTACAACGAGACCGCGTGGCGCTACCTGGTCTTCAACACGCGGACCAAGGGCGTCGAACGCCTCGACGGTATCGGCCAGTCCTGCCAGCGCCTGCCCGACGACCAGGGGCTCATCTTCCCCGGCGGGTACTACCTGTCCACCGGGGTCGCGCGGACCTTCGACACCGACGTCACCGACCTGGAGTTCGAACGGGTGGTGCGCTCGCCCAACGGCGAGGACGTGCTGTACGTCTTCCACTCGCGGGCGGACGGCCGCAGCCTGCTGCTGTCGTACAACACCATCCGCAAGGAGGTCGCCAACCCGATCGTCTGCCACGGCTACTCGCTGTTCGACGACGGGACCATGACGGTCTTCCGTGACACCTCGGGTGAACCCACCCGGGTGCACCCCATGCAGGTGTGGCAGACCCCGTACGTGTCCGACGTGTACGCGGCCGCGCAACCGGTCGGCACCGGGCCGCTGGAGCGGATCGGCAACGCCGAACTGGTCCAGGGCGTGTCCGAGTGCCTCTCGGTGGCGCGGATCTCCGAGGACATGCGGCCCTCCACCGAGGTGTTCGAGGCACTCATCGCCTCGTGCCGCAGGGTCCTGGACCGGTTCCACTGGCTGGGTGAGGACGAGCTGGGCGACCTCGCCGCCCCGCTCACGGAGGTGCGCTCCACGGCCGAGCGGGTACTGGACGAGTTCGAGACCGTCCAGGAGCTCACCCGTCAGGCCGCGAAGAGCCTCTCCGAGACGGAGGAGAAGGTCACGGCGCTCATCCGCCGGTCGCGGGGCGAGACCCCGCGCTCGGCGGAGGGGTGGGTGACCCGGCTGACCGAGCTGCGCCGCGCCCAGGGGCAGGCCGCCACGCTGCGCGAGATGCGCTACGCGGACACCGCCCGGATCGACGCGGTGGAGGAGGGCCTCGGTGAGGAGATCGCCTCCGCCGGGCGCCGCACCGTCGCCTTCCTCGAACAGGACGACGCCTTCGACGGCTACCACTCCGAGGTGGAGCGGCTGGTCGAGGACGCCGAGGCCTTGGAGGCGGTCAGCGCCGCCACCGCCGTGGGCGAGCGGATCGCCGAACAGACCGAGGGCCTGCAGGTCGTCACCGAGGTGATCGGGTCCCTGGACATCGGCGACGCCCAGGTGCGCACGCGCATCCTGGAGCGGATCAGCGAGGTGATGGCCGGGGTCAACCGGGCCCGAGCCACGCTGGAGTCGCGACGCAGGGAACTGCTCGCCCTGGAGGGCCGGGCCGAGTTCGCCGCGGAGTTCGCCCTGCTGGGACAGGCCATCACCGGGGCGATCGCCGCTGCGGACACCCCGGAGCGCTGCGACGAGCAGCTGGGCCGGATCATGCTCCAACTGGAGAACCTGGAATCGCGCTTCGCGGAGTTCGACGACTTCCTCCAGGAGCTGTCGGACAAGCGCGAGGACGTCTACGAGGCGTTCTCCACCCGCAAGCAGTCGTTGGTCGACGCGCGCTCCCGAAGGGCCGACCGGTTGGCGTCCTCCGCCGCCCGGGTCCTGGAGGGCGTGCACCGGCGGGTCGCGGCCCTGACCACGCTGGAGGACATCAACACCTACTTCGCCTCGGACGCGATGGTGACGCGGCTGCGCCGCACCGCCGAGGAGATGCGCGAACTCGGCGACACGGTGCGCGCCGAGGAGCTGGAGGGCCAGATCCTGGCCGCCCGCCAGGAGGCGGGTCGGGCGCTCCAGGACCGCACCGACCTGTACGAGGGCGGCGCCGGAGGGGAGACCATCCGGCTGGGCAGGCACCGCTTCGCGGTCAACACCCAGCCCATCGACCTCACCCTCACCCCGCACGACGGGCAGATGTCGGTGGCGGTCACCGGTACCGACTTCCGGTCACCCGTGAGGGACGAGGCGTTCCAGGAGACCCGGCACCTGTGGGACCGGCTGCTGGTCTCCGAGAGCCCCGAGGTGTACCGGGCGGAGTACCTGGCCACGTCGATCCTGAGCGCGGCGGAGGAGGGGGCCGAGGGGTTCAGCCTGGAGGCCCTCAACGAGGCCGTGCTCAACCCCGAGAACGGGGACTCCCTGGAGTCCCTGGTGCGGACCGCGGCGGAGTCCCGGTACGACGAGGGCTACGAGCGGGGCGTGCACGACCACGACGCCACCCGCGTCCTCGCCGCGCTGTTGCGGCTGCGCGCCGGGGCCGGACTCCTGCGCTACCCCGGGCAGGTCCGGGCCGTGGCCCAGCTGTTCTGGGCGTACGGAGCGGGCAAGGAGCGGCGGGGTGCCTGGAAGACGCGGGCGACGTCGCTCGCACGGGCCCGGAGCGTGTTCGGGGCGCGCCGGTCCGCGGCCATCGACGCGCTGCGTACCGAGCTGGCCGAGGGTGTGGACGCCTTCCTCACCGACACCGGTCTGTACCAGGACGCCGATCTGGAACTGGTGGGCGACTACCTCTTCGAGGAGCTGGCCCTGGACGGGGCCGCAGAGCGCGGGTTCGTGTCCGGTGCGGGCGCCCGGCAGCTGCTGGACCGGTTCCACCGGGCGCTGGGCAGCACCCGGGAGACGACCCGCAAGGCCTTCGAGGAGGACCTGCGGGGGCTGGGCGAGGACCTGGCCGCCCGGCACCAGCTGGTGACGGCGTGGCTGGAGGCGTACGCGACCACGCTGGAGGAGCCGCCCGCCCCGGGCGACCTGCCCGAGGCGGCCGCGATCGGCCTGTCCGAGAGCGCTTTGGAGCGGTACGAGTCGTCGGCGGCGGTCAGTGAGAGCGTCACCGGTCTCCTGGGATCGCACCCGAGGATCAGCGAGCGCTCCCTGGACGTGCGGCTGGACGAGATCCTGCCGCGCACCCGACGGTTCCGCACGGTGGAGGTGCCCGCCTACCGGGACTTCCAGCGCCGCCGGAACGCCCTGGTGGCGACCGAACGCGAGCGCCTGCGGCTGGAGGAGTACAAGCCGAAGGTGATGAGCGGGTTCGTGCGCAACCGTCTGCTCGACGAGTCGTACCTGCCGCTGATCGGCGACAACCTCGCCAAACAGCTCGGCGCGGCCGGGGACGACAAGCGCACGGACCAGAGCGGCCTGCTGCTGCTCATCTCCCCTCCCGGCTACGGCAAGACCACGCTGATGGAGTACGTGGCGAGCCGTCTCGGGCTGGTGTTCGTCAAGGTCAACGGCCCCGCCCTGGGGCACGCGGTCACCTCGCTGGACCCGGCCGAGGCCCCGGACGCCACCTCCCGCCAAGAGATCGAGAAGATCTCCCTCGCGTTGGAGATGGGCAGCAACACCATGCTGTACCTGGACGACATCCAGCACACCAACCCGGAGCTCCTCCAGAAGTTCATCTCGCTCTGTGACGGCCAGCGCCGCATGGAGGGAGTGTGGGAGGGGCGGACGCGCACCTACGACCTGCGCGGCAAGCGGTTCGCCGTCTGCATGGCGGGCAACCCGTACACCGAGCAGGGCAAGCGGTTCCGCATCCCGGACATGCTCGCCAACCGGGCCGACGTGTACAACCTGGGTGACGTGCTCTCGGGCAAAGAGGAGCTGTTCGCGCTCAGCTACATCGAGAACGCGCTAACCTCGAACCAGACCCTGGCGCCGCTGTCCACCCGGGACCGCGAGGACGTGTACACGTTCGTGCGGATGGCCCAGGGCGACGACTCGGTGGGCACGGACCGGCTGAAGCACCCGTACTCGGCGGCCGAGGTGGACCGGATCGTCTCCGTCCTCCAGAAGATGCTCCGGGTGCAGGAGGTGGTGCTGGCCAACAACCAGGCCTACATCGCCTCCGCGGCGCAGTCGGAGGACGCCCGTACCGAACCGCCGTTCCAGCTCCAGGGTTCGTACCGGAACATGAACCGGCTGTCGGAGAAGATCGTGCCGGTCATGAACGAGTCCGAGGTGGAGGCCGTCATCGACGACCACTACCTGGGCGAGGCGCAGACCCTCACCTCCGGCGCGGAGGCCAACCTGCTCAAGCTCGCCGAACTGCGCGGCGTGATGACCGCCGAGCAGGAGGCGCGCTGGCGCGAGGTCAAGGAGGGCTTCCGCCGCGGCCGCGCGCTGGGCGGGTCCGACGACGACCCGATGACCAGGGCCATCGGCGCGATGGGCCTGCTGGCCGACCGCGTGGGTGAGATCGGCACGGCTCTCGAACGGGGCTCCGAGAGGTAGTCACCCGAGCGGAGGGGCCGCCGTCCCGAGAGGGTCGGCGGCCCCTTTCGTGCTCAGACGATGGGGAAGCGTTCGTCCCCGATCACCATCTCGACCCGCAGGTTCCCACCCAGGGCCTCCACGTACCTCCTCAGGGTATCGACCTGCGTGTGGCCGATATCCCCGCGTTCGATGCTGGAGACTCGGTTCTGACTGACGTTCAGCTGCTGGGAGAGCTGCACCTGCGTCAGGTCGGCCGCCTCCCTGAGTTCGCGCAGCCGGTAGGACCGAACCTCGTCCAACAACCGCTGCTTGTGCCGCTCCACCGCTTCCCGGTCGACAGGACGCTTGGCCAGCATGTCTCGAAGGTTCGTCATCGGTGTCCTCTCCCTAGTCCGGCGGCGTGTTCGTCGAAACGCCGGTCGGCGAGTGGAATGTTGACCCGGTACCACTTCTGCCAGTTCCCCGACTTGTCGCCGCCCACCAGCATGATCGCCCTACGCACGGGATCGAAGGCGAACAGGACCCGCAGCTCGGATCTCCCCCTGGATCCTGGGCGCAGCTCCTTCATGTTGGCGTGCCGTGACCCCCTGACCGTGTCCACCAGGGGTCGGCCGATACCGGGCCCGTGTGTGGCCAGTACTTCGAGCGCCGCGATCACTTGTTCGTACGAGCCCTGGTCCAGGGCTTCCAACCAGGGTTGGACGAGTTCCAGTTCAATGTCCCACACCAGCTTAGGTATACAACGCACGGGTTGTAAAGGAAGGTCGTTCGGGTGTTTTCCTCAGCCCAGATCAGCCTGTGCGGAGCAGAAGGCGGCGTTCGAGTTGGGGGCCAGGGTGCGCATGTAGGTGGCGGTGATGTGGCGGTGGGAGGCTGCGGCCAGGGACTCGGCGACAGTGTCGCGCCAGCGGGCCTCGGGGAGCAACAGCCGCGCGCCCAGCAGGGACACCGTGATCACCAGGGCCGCTGTGGGGACCAGCCGCACGGCGAGCCGACCGAGGAAGGCGCCGTGGCGCGGGCCGCCCCGTTCGGCCGCGCGCACCAGGGAGCCGGTGACGAGGAACCCGGTGAGCAGCAGGAAGACGTCCACACCACCGCAGAACCGGCCGAACCACACGTGGTAGACCGCCACGAGCAGGACGGCGACGGCTCGCAGACCGTCGATCTCCTGCCGGTGGCGCGTGGGTGGTGGGAGGGGGTCCGTGTTCACGGGGACCCCATGAGGCACTCCCCCACGTGACCACCGGCGTACGTGAGGTGACCGCCACGGATCCCGTCAGAGGCGGATGGTCTCGCGCCCGGGGTCCGTGATCATCTTCGGGTCGCGGTCACGGAGCAGCGCCATGATCGGGGCGATCGTGTCGGCTTCCTGGGCGTACTCACCCTCCTCGGCCTTGAGCCCCACGACCTGGAAGAACAGCACCAGGCCGTTGTCGGTGTCCAGGATGCGCATGTCGGCGTCGGGCACGATCGCCAGCGAGGTCATGTCCCCGTTGGCGCTCTCGCCGCCGAGCGGGGACCGGGTGACGATCCAGTGGCCGACGTCCAGCTGCGCACCGGCCACGTACTGGTCGGCCAGCGCGTGCAGCACGCGCAGGATCCACGCGGGCACGGTCTCGTCGCCGTCCGCGCGCGGGATGCGGCACGTGAACTCGAATCCGGCGCCGGAGACCCGCTTCTCCTCGCTGGTCTTCTCCCCCAGCTCGGTGAGGCCGAAGGTGACCAGCAGCCAGTGCCCCTCCATGGGGTAGGCGAGGACACCGTCGATCCCCTGCTCGGACTCGCGGGCGGGGAACTGGATGGTCAGCGGGCGCACGTCCGGGTAGTGCTGCGCCCACCCCTCGTAGATCTGGGTGAGTCCGGGCAGCAGTTCCAGCATCGTGCGCTCTCCAGGGTCGTGAACGGTGCACCCCAGAGGATATGCGCCGAGGCGGGGGCGGCGGCGTGGTGGCGCCGCCCCCGCCCTTGGGGTCAGACCCCGGCGAGCACCCGACCGGTGTCGCGCGCGGCGTCCAGGGCCCGGGTGCGCTGCTGCTCGGCCAGGTCCCTCAGGCCCTCCATCCCCGGGGTGGTGGCGGCCAGGGTGAGCTCGCACTTGATCAGGGTGAGGTCGGCCTGCCAAAGGTCGCCGACGACGCGCTCCAGATAGGGCGTGGAGTGGTCCCAGCCCTCGCGGGGAGTGCCGGGGCCGTAACCGCCGCCCGCGGTGGTGACCAGCGCGGTGGGAACCCCCTTGAGCAGCGGGTTGGTGGGCCCGGCACCGGCGATGACCAGGTCGACCCAGGTCTTGAAGTGCTGGGAGACGCCGTAGTTGTACATCGGCACGGCCAGGATCACGGCGTCGGCGCTCTCCAGTTCCCCGGCCAGCCGGGCGGCCAGGGCCAGCGCCTCGTTCTGGGCCGGTGTGCGCTCGGGCTCGGGGGTGCCAGAGCCCACGGTGGCGTGCACCCAGGCGTCGGCGGGAAGCGGGTCGGTCCCCAGGTGGCGGCGGTTCACTCCGCCGTCCGGGTGCGCCGCGGTCCACTCCGCCTCGGCGCGGTCCGCGATCTCGGCGCTGGAGGACACGGACGGGAAGATGCTGCCGTCGAGCCGGAACAGGTTCATGATTCCTACTTCTCCCATTGGTTCGGTGTACCGCTGGCCGGATGTGTGCCCGGCGTCGCGGCGTGATGACAGCATAAACGGACTATCCCCCGCTTAGTATTCCCGGGGTAGATTGATTCCGTGGATGTGCCAGTGGTCCCCTTCGGAAAACCGCGCCCCGAGCGGGCGGACGCGGCCCGCAACCGCGAGCACCTGCTGCGGACGGTCCGCGCGATGATCGCCGAGCTGGGCCCGGAGAGCGTGACCATGGACGGCCTGGCCGAGCGCGCCGGGCTGGGCAAGGGGACCGTCTTCCGACGCTTCGGTACGCGTGCGGGGATCTTCCAGGCCGTGCTCCATGACGACGAGCTCCGGTTCCAGGAGCGGGTGCTGCACGGCCCACCGCCACTGGGGCCCGGCGCCGAACCGAAGGAGCGCCTGATCGCCTACGGCCTGGCGCGCTTCGACATGCTCAGGGGCAACCACGCCATCTTTCGTGCCGCACTGGGCCATTCCCCGCTTGCCCCGGCCTCCGTGAGCATGACCCCTCCGCACGTCCGGATGCTGCTCCGCCAGGCCAGCCCGCCCCTCCCCCACCCGGACGGCCTCGCCCTCCAGCTCGCCGCCGCCTTGGAGGGCCCGCTGCTGCTGTACCTACGCACGGACGAGCTCACCGGACCGCAGGGGGAGGTCGGCTGCAACCACCTGGCCGAAAGCTGGCGGACCCTCGTCGAGCGCGTCTTCGACGGCTGAGGCCAGCCCGGCGGTCACGAGGTCCGGCGCGCCCCGGATCTGCGCGCGAACGGCGGCCGGGGACGGGACCGGAGGGCAATCACAGCCCCGGTGGCCCCTCTTGCCACGATTCGGCCGTAGAACGGAATCCGTCTTTACACGGAGCGTCGCTCCCCGCCCCTAACGTTCTGTTCCACCCTTCAAAGGGACCGTGAACAGGAGCAACGAGTGAACGCCAATCTCGCCATCGCGGCGGCCGGACCCGCGGACGGATTCGTCGGGTGGGTCGTCGGACTCATGGAGGTCCTCGGCGGGCCGGGGGTCGGTCTGGCCATCGCGCTGGAGAACCTCTTCCCGCCCATCCCGAGCGAGGCGATCCTGCCGACCGCCGGTTTCGCCGCCTCCCGGGGCGAGTTGGGGCTGGTGGAGGTCCTGGTCTGGGCCACCGTCGGCTCCGTGGTGGGTGCGCTCGCCCTGTACGGCCTCGGCGCCTGGCTGGGACGGGAGCGTTTCAGGGCGTTGGCGAGCCGCGTCCCGCTGGTCAAGATGGCCGACATCGACCGGACCGAGGCGTGGTTCGAACGGCACGGGCCCAAGGCGGTCCTCCTCGGCCGAGTCATCCCGATCTTTCGCAGTTTCATCTCGATCCCGGCCGGAATCGAGCGCATGTCCCTGCCGCTCTTCCTCGGGCTGACCACCCTGGGCAGCGCCGTGTGGAACACCCTGTTCGTCCTGGTCGGGTACCACCTGGGCGAGCAGTGGCACATCGTCGAGGGGTACGTCGGCGTCGGTTCCCGGGTCGTCCTGGGATTGGTGGCGGCGGCGGTCGTCTGGTTCGTGGTGCGTCGGGTGCTGGAGCGTCGGCGCGAGCGGCGGACCGCACCCGATCGCGGGCCCCGACGCGGGTGAGGTCGCGGCCCGACGTACCCGGCGAGCGCACTCCCCTGGCGGTGGGGGCCGTCTGCCGCCCCGAGCAGATCGACCACCGGGCCCCGCCTCCCTGTTTCGTGTGGACTGAAGTGGTGAGGGTTGGGGGTGAGGGGATCGAGAGGTCGAAAAGCAAGGAAACGGGGAACGGCCATGAGACACCTTCTACTGCCCTCCCGCGAGGAGCTGCCGGTACTCGGTCAGGGGACCTGGGGCATGGGAGAGGACCCCGACGCGCACCACGCGGAGGTCCATGCGCTGCGGCACGGGCTCGACCTGGGCCTCGGGCTGATCGACACCGCCGAGATGTACGGATCGGGCGGGGCGGAGAGGGTGGTCGGGGACGCGATCCGCGGCCGCAGGGACGAGGTGTTCCTCGTCAGCAAGGTACTGCCGAGCCACTCCGACCGCCGGGGCGTGGTTGAGGCGTGCGAACGCAGCCTGCGTCGGCTGGGGACCGACCGCATCGACCTGTACCTGCTGCACTGGCGCGGAGGGGTGCCGCTGGCCGAGACGTTGGAGGCCCTCACCGAACTGCGTGACTCGGGAAGGATCGGCGACTTCGGAGTCAGCAACTTCGACACCGACGACATGCGCGAACTGTGGGGCGAGACGGGCGGCGACGCCTGCGCCGCGAACCAGGTCCTCTACAACCTGTCCCGGCGCGGACCGGAGTACGACCTCCTGCCGTGGTGCCGGGACCACGAGATCCCCGTGATGGCCTACTCCCCCATCGAACAGGGGCGGCTGCTGGGCGACCCCGTCCTGGAGCGGGTCGCCGAGGGGCACGGGGTCTCGGCCGCGCAGGTGGCCATCGCCTGGGTCCTGGCGGGCGGGGGCCTGTGCGCGATCCCGAAGGCGGGCACCGTCGGACACGTCGAGGAGAACCACGCCGCCCTCGACCTGCGCCTGACCGAGGAGGATCTGGCGGCCCTGGACGCGCGTTTCCCCGGCCCGGACGGGCCCAGCCCGCTCGACGTGCTCTGACCGGGGCGAAGGGAGCCGGGGCGCACGCAGCCGGGGGCGAGGACCAGGACGGGGCCGGACCCGGAACGGCCCGGGGCGGATGGACGCTGAGGGCTGACCCGGTGCGGGTACGCAGCGGAACGGGCCCGGACAGCACCCTGTCCCCGAGGTGAGAGTCCGAGGTACTCCGCCAGGGGATCTTGTCCGAACCCGGAGCGGGATGTAACTTTCCTCCGAGTCAGACATCCACGTTGGAGACAACCGACAGTGCCCCGGTCGGCGACAGCCCCTCCCCTCTAACCCGCTCCTGAGGTGGACACGTGAAGACCCCCCGACCGCCGCGCTCGCGGCGTGCCCTGACCACCCTCACCGCCCTGGCCGCAGCCGTCCTGCTCTGCACCCCGCAGACGGCCCTGGCCGAACCGGCGCCCGACGACACCGTCGAGTTCGTCCCCACTCCGGCCGACACCCCCACCGAACGCACCGAGGCCGACCGGGAGGCGCTGGAGGAGAAACTCGCCAACACCGCCGTCCCGCCCGGACCGCTGAGCTTCGGCGCCGAACCCCTCGCGGCCGCCCGGAACGCCGCCGAGGGCGCGGCGGCCGGTGCCTCCTGCGCGATCACGGCGGAGTCCGCCACCGCCCTGGCGCTGGCCCCCGTCTGGCCCGAGGTCTCGGCCGGCTCCGCCCTGCCTCCCTCGCCGATGACCCTGTCGAGGTACGACAACCAGTCCGGCCTGTACGACCCCGCCGGACGGGACGGCCTGTTCTTCAACCCGGGCGTCGGCCTGTGGCAGATGGACTCCGCCGGGCTCGGCACCAACAACACGGCGGGCGAGGCGATCGACTCCGTCTGGGTCTCCGACTTCGTGGTGCCCTACATCGTGGACAAGTACTGCTCCGCCATCAACGGGGGCTCCGCGGCGCCCGCCGCCCGGGCCACCGCGTGGGCGGACTGGAACGCCTGCTCCGACGGGGACTGTGACACCGTGTACTGGCGTGCGATGAACGACGGGATCGGGTCTGACCCGTCCGTGGGCCGCCACGGCGGCGCGCAGCCGCGCACCTGTGAGTTCGAGGGAGCCTCGTACGACTGCCTGTTCGTGGACGTCTCCGACGTCCAGGGCGCCGACTGGTGGACCCGGCCCGAGAGCGGCCGTTCCCCGGTGCCGTCACCGTTCTACGTGCTCAGGGCCGGTTCGGGCGACGGCGTCCGCGAGGTGCGCGTGTGGCTCGCGGCGGACTCCGGGCACGGGGTGGACGTGACCGTCACCCGGCCGTTCGGCGGCAACGCGCGGGACGCGCTCTCCTGGACCGACGGTCTGGGCCTGTGCGACACGACCGCCGGACGCGGTTCCTGCTGATCACGGAAAGTGTCGGATGAATTCGGGCTCTGGTCCCTTCTGGGACCAGAGCCTGTTTCCATTTGCAGTGTTCCCTCTGTGAAACACAGGAGAACCAGAGGTCACACCAGGGAAAAGGTTCAATACAACCTCTATCTACCGGCCGAATCGCATGTTACTTTCTTTCCCGCCCGGGGGACCCGCTAGGAAGATTCAAACGAAGAGGCCACAATGCCCCATTCGACGGCACCCGAGATCGACCTGCCCGAGCTGAACTTCGACGACATGGAGGTGATGAGCGTCCGCGAGGCGGTCGCCGTCCCGGAGACCGGCGCCACCAGCGGCTCCAGCTCCTGCACCTCCACCTCGTGCTGCGGCTCCAGCAGCTGCTGCTCCGGCGGCTCCTGCGGCTGACTGGTACTCCGGTCAGCCCCGCCACCGGAAATGCACGCGCGCGTGCGTGATCAACGCGTGCGTGCCTGATCAAAGCGTGGAATTCGGCAAGGGCAAGCTCCAGAGTTTCACGCCAACATCCCCCTCCCACCCAGAAGAAGGTGTCCGATGGCGTTGCAGGAAACCCCCACGATCGACCTGCCCGACCTCAACTTCGACGACATGGAGGTGATGAGCGTCCGCGAGGCGGTCGCCGTCCCGGAGACCGGCGCCACCAGCGGCTCCAGCTCCTGCACCTCCACCTCGTGCTGCGGCTCCAGCAGCTGCTGCTCCTCGGGTTCGTGCGGCTGACCCCCTGAACCGGGGCGGCCCTCTCGCCGGGGTCGCCCCCCTGCCCCGAACCCCCCAGTAGAAGCACGACGAGGGCCGCACGTGTACGCGATCGACGCCACGGACATCACCAAGGACTACGGGAAGGGAGAGGTGCTCCACCGCATCTCCTACCAAGTGCCCGCCGGACAGATCGCCGCGCTGCTCGGCCCCAACGGGGCGGGCAAGACGACGCTGATCGAGATCCTGGAGGGGCACCGGGGACGCACCTCGGGACGGGTGGAGGTGCTCGGGCTCGACCCCGGCAACCGCCGCGACTTCGCCGAGCTCCGCAAGCGCATGAGCGTGGTGCTGCAACAGACCATGCTGGAACCGGGGCTGTCGGTCCGCGACATCGTGCGCCGCCACGCCTCCTACTACCCGGACCCGCTCGACGTGGACGAGGCCCTCGCCCAGGTGGAGCTGACGGAGAAGCGCTCCGCCCTGGTCAAGTCGCTCTCCGACGGCCAGCGCCGCCGGCTCGACCTCGCCCTCGCGCTGACCGGCCGCCCGGAGCTGCTCTTCCTCGACGAACCCACCACGGGATTGGACCCCGTCTCACGCCGCCGCATCCGCAGCCTGGTGGCGGGGCTGCGCGAGAGCGGCACGACCGTGGTCCTGACCTCGCATGACCTCACCGAGGTCCAGGAACTCGCCGACCGGGTGGACGTCATCCGCGACGGCTCGTTCATCGCCTCCGGCAGCCCCGACGACCTCGTCCGGGGCTCGGCGGCGTACACGGTGGTGGAGTTCGCGCTCCCCGAGGGGACGGACGGTCGCCTCCCCGAGGGCGCCGCACTGGTCAACGGGAGGGCGCGCATCCTCACTGACGACCAGGACGCGGTGGTGGAGCGGGTGCAGGCCTGGGCGCGGGACGAGGGGACGCGGATCAGCGGCCTCACCATCGTGCCGCCCAGCCTGGACGACGCGTACGTGGCGATGTTGGAGAACGGCGTGCTGGAAGCGGAGAAGAGCGAATGAGCGTCACGGGAACCGAACGCGCGCGGAGCACCCGCCGCCCGTCCTCCTTCTGGCTGCACGTGGACGGGGAACTCAAGGAGTTCTGGCGCTCCCCCATCACCCTGGCGTTCATCGTGCTGATGCCGGTGATGTTCTACGTGGGGTTCGGGCTGGCCTTCCGCTCCCAGGCGGACGAGATCCGGCTCGTGGGCGAACACGGGATCACCCAGGCCAACCTGAGCTTCGGCGGCATCCTCGGCTTCGCGCTGATGTCCGTGGCCTTCGCCAACGTCGCCATCGGGCTGGCGATCCGCCGCCACCACGGGCTGTTCAAGCGCTTCCGCACCACACCGGTCAGCCCGGCCACCGTGATGGGCGCCTACCTGGTGAACACGCTGCTCACCGCCGTGATCGTGCTGGGAGTGGTGACCGCGATCGGTCTGCTCGGCATGGGTGTGACCATCGACCCGGCCCGCCTGCCCCAGCTGTTGACGGCTCTGCTGCTCGGCTTCGTGTGCATGGCCCCGCTCGGCGCCGCCGCCTCCCTGCTGCCGCCCAACGCCGACGCCGCCGTGCCCATGGTCAACGGCATCTTCTTCCCCGCGGCCTTCCTCGCGGGCGGGTTCATCATCCTGCCGTTGGGTGACACGGTGGGCGCCGTCGTGGACCTGCTGCCGGGCCGACCGCTGACCCTCCTCATCCAGGGCGCGTTGTCCGAGTCCGGGCCCGTGTGGGACTGGTCCTCGGTGGCGCTGCTCATGGCGTGGTCGTTGCTGGGCACCGTGGCGGCGCTGCGCTGGTTCCGGTGGGCCTCCGAGCGGGAACCGCGCGGCTTCGGTTCGTCCCGGAGCAAGGGCAAGGGCAAGGACGAGGCCAAGGCGCCCGAGGGGACCGGGGCTTGAACACTCCCGCCGAACCCTCACGGTCCTTCGAGGTCGTGGAGGGTCCCTACCTGGTCTCCCGGGTCAACCCCCATCCCCACCGACACCTGCGCGGGGGCGCCCCGACCGCGTCTGGGCTGCGCAGCCTCGCCCGGCTGGAACGCGAACGCGAGGAGCTGCGCGAAGGGCTGCTGGACGCCCTCCACCGGGCCGCGCCCGAGCTGGGCGCCCACCGGAGCGCTGCGCTGGCCGCCAAACGCGCCGTGTTCAACCGCCGCCCGCCCCGGGAGGACCTCCTCGACCACCCGGTCACCCGCGAGATCCCCCTCCTCGCCGTGTGGGCGGACAACTGGCGGGAGGCGCTTGCCACGGCCGCCTCAGTGGACGCCGAACACGAGCCCGCGCTCCTGGCCGAGCGCGCGGCGCTGACCGCGTGGGCCCGCGATCCCGGCGTGGACCGTGCGACCGCGCTGTCCAGCCCGGACCTGCACCGGGCGGTGGCCGCCCGCGCCGCCACCGATCAGGCCCCCGACAAGCGGATGCGCAAGGCCGAGGCCGCCCTGGTCCGGTACTTCTCCCGCTCCACGGTGAAGGTCAGCCCGTACTCGCTGTACACCGCCGTGCACTTCACGCCCTTGGGGGCCGAGGCCCCCGAGGACGCCGACCAGCCGTTGCGCCTCACCTCGCACGCCGCGCTCCGGCGACTGCTGCCCCGGCAGGCGGCGCGGGCACTGGCCGCCAACCCCGAGGCGCGTCTCGACCTTGAGTGGGTGCTCACCGGCGGGGCCCGACGCGAGACCTCCGACCAGGGAGAACGTCTGGTCGTACGCCGCCGCCGCTGGGCGCCGCCCTCCCCCGGGCTGCGCGCGGAGGCCTTCGGTGAGGAGGAGGTCCGGCTGCCCATGACCGGGAGCTGGGACCGCCTCGTCACGGTCCTGGAGAAGCGCGCGGCCACCCCGGTGCGGTTGGCGGCACTGCGTGACGCGGTCGCCGCCGAACTCGGCTGCGGAGCCGAGCGGGCGCTCGGCGTCCTGGACAAGCTCATCGACGTGGGCGTCCTCGTGCCGTGGTCGCCCGTGCCCGAACAGTCCCCCGACTTCACTCGGCACTGGCACCGGCTGGCCGGCACCCTGCCCGGCGAGGCGGCGGCCCGGGTGGCGTCCGCCTTCGAGGAGACCGAGGCGGTGCTGGCCGGGTTCGCCGAATCCGACGGCGCCGGTCGGGCGGGCGACGTGCTGCGACTGCAACACCTGTGGTCGGCGGCGGTGGGTGTGGAGGGCTCCGCCACCTCACCGGTCGTGGAGGACTGCCTGGTCTCGCGCGGCGTCCCCGTGGAACGCGACCGCACCCGCGCGTGGTCGGCGGACCTGGGTCGGCTCATGCCGATGTTGTTCGCGCTGGACGACCAGCGCGTGCTCTCCGGTGCGCTGGAGCAGGTGTTCGTGTCCCGGTACGGCCGGGGCGGGCGCTGCACGGACCTGGAGGGTTTCGCCCAGCACGCCCGGGCGGCCTTCCCGCTGACCCAGGAACTCATGGGCGGTGAGCCCGCCGCCCTGGCAGGGGCCGACCCGGAGCTGACCCGGGTGCTGGCAGCGCGGCGGCGCGCGGTGGACCACCTCGTGGAACTCGGCCGTTCCGGCGGGAAGCGGGTGGACGTCGACCCCGCCGTGGTGGACGAGGTCGCGGCGATGCTGCCGGACCGGGAGTTCGCCGCCCGTCGTTCCTTCGCGGTGTTCGGCCAGGTCGTTCCGGACGGTCTGGTGGTCAACCACCTCTACGGCGGCCGGGCCCGCTACTTCAGCCGGTTCCTCGGCCAGCTGCCGGAGGAGTTCCGGGACCGGGTCGCCGAGCACGTGCGGCGGCTGGGCCCTGAGGAGGCCGACACCGTGCACATGCGGTCGGCGCTGGGATTCAACGCGAACCTCTCGCCCGCCCTCGCCGACGAGGAACTGGCGCTGCGCGACGAACCCACCCTGGTACCCGGACCCTCCACCCTGGACCTCACCCTGGTGCACACCCCGCACGGGCTGCGCCTGGTACGGGGCGACGGCCGCGAGATCGACCCCGTCTACACCGGGTTCCTCGTGCCGCACGCGCTGCCCTACGACGAGATGCTCGTGGCGATGGTCGCGGACTCGCCGTTCTTCTCCTTCGGCGACCTCACCATCGACCTCCACGAACGGTGGACCGAGCACGGTTTCCGGGGCGGGACGCCCAGGATCGGCTTCGGTGAACTCACCCTGTTCCGCCGCAGGTGGGGCATGGACACCGCCGACCTCTCGCCCCGCTCCGAGGAGTCCCCCGCCCAGCTGCACCGACGGCTCAACGTGGAACGCGAACTCCGGGGCATCCCCGAGCAGGTGTTCGTCCGCCCGCTCCAGGGGTCCCGCCTCGGCCCGCTGGAACGCGCCATGGCACCCAAACCGCAGCACGTGGACTTCCTGAGCAGGCTGCACACCGGCACCGCCGCCAAACGCCTGGCCCACCTGGGACCGGCGCTCCTGGTGGAGGAGATGCTCCCCGGGCCGGACCACCACCGAATGCGCAGCCCCGTCGGTGAGCACGCCAGCGAACTGTTCCTCGAACTCTCCACGGTGCCGCGCGCGGCGCGCACCGACGCCACTCCCCCTTCCCATCCCCCAGGCGAAGCGAGGCTGACCCCTTGACCGTCGGACTCAGAGTCAACTACCACGACAGCGACAAGAGCGCCCTGCTCGGAGACTGCCTCGTACCGGCGGCGCGCGCGGCCGCCGCGCGTACCGGTGTCACCGCGGCCTGGCTGCACCTGCACTGGCGGCTCGGACCTCACTGCGTGCTCTACGCGGACGGTGACCCGGCCGCGGTGGAGGCCGCGGTGTCCGAGGCCGAGGAGGGTGTCCGCGCCTTCCTGGGCCATCACCCCTCAGGCAGGCGGTTGGACCCCGGGCAGTACGAGGCCTTCTCCCAGCGCATGGGGCGACTGGAGCTGGTGGAGGGCCCCTACGCACCGATCGAGCCGGACAACAGCACGCGACGGCTGGCGGGCGACCCGGTCGACACGTTCCTTCGTGGCCCGGAGGCGGTCGCCCTCAAGGGGCGGGTCCTCACCGACGGCCTCTCCCGGGTGGCCGACCACGCGGGCGGGCGCGGCGGCGAACGGGCGGTGTCCGCGAACGTCTTCGCGGGGATGGGCGCGATCGCCACGCGCTATCCCGAGTGGGGGCTGCGCTCCGGGTACCAGGCCTTCCTCTCGCACTGGAAGGAGTACTTCCACTGGTCGGACCCCCAGGGGACCGCGCAGGAACGGCTGGCCACCGCCTACCGCACCCAGCGCGAGGGACTCGTGGCCTCCCTGCGCGCGGTGCACGAGCGCGACGGCGCGGACCCGTACGCGCTGGCCTGGGGAGAGTGGGCCGACCGCTGGCTGCCCGAGGCGGTCGCCCTGGCTCGCGAGGAACACATCCTGCCGTTCCCGCATCCGGACCGGCAGGAGCAGGCGGCGAAGTTCGGCGAGGACGTCGGGGTGCGCTGGAGCGGCTCCGACGACCGCTCCTACAGCGACTTCCACCAGGAGTTCCGCAAGCTCGACTTCACCCGGCTCGGCGACGGGTACGGGTTCGCGGCCTTCCGGTTCCTCATCAACTGCTTCTTCGACCTCCTGCCGCTGATGGGTGTCGCCCCCGTCCAGCGGTACTCAGTCGCGTACCTGTTCACCGAGGCCGCGCAGGAGGTGGTGGGCGAGGGCTGGGAGGAGACCGTCCGCCGGGTCGTCGACCACCAGAGCGAGGACCCCCAGCTGAGGCCGACCCTTCCGTGGGTGGGCGATGCCTGACTCCACCGCGAACACCACCGCGACACGGCTCAAGAGCGCCGTCCGTGCCCGGTCACTCGCGTCGGAGGGGGTGGCGCTCAGCATGGGGTCCACCGCCGTCGTCGTCCGGGGCGCCCGGGCCGACACCGTGTGGCGGGCCCTGGAACCCACCCTTCGCGCCGGGTTCCACCGGGCGGACCTGCTGGGACGCTTCCCCGAGGCGGGGCGGCCGTTCCTGGCGGGCATCCTCGACCAGCTGGAGGAACACCGCTTCCTCCGCGACCTCGAACCCGAACCCGCCTCCCTCACGGACGCCGAGCGGGCCGCCTACCCGCACCTGGAGTCGGCGACCCACCGGCCCCACGCGGCGCTGGCCGCGCTGCGCACGAGCGTGGTCCGGGTGCGCTCCTCGTGCCCGCTGCTGGAGGCGCGGGTGCGGCGGGCGCTCGCCCGCGCGGGGTTCGGTGAGGTGCACGCGGACACCGGGCCCCCGCCCGAGGCCCCCGTCCTGTTGAGCACCCGGCTCTCCCTCGACGGGGACGCGGCCGGGCACGGGGCCGAACACGTCGTCGCCGCTGGCGACGGCCTCTGGCTGACCGGGCCGCGCGACCGTCCGGGCACCCCGGACCTGTCGGGGCGGTTGCGCGCCTGGTTCGCCAAGAGGGAGACCGAGCCGGACCGCCTGGCGCCGGACGACTCCGCGCTGGAGGTGACCCGGAGCCTGGTCGCCGCCCAGCTGGCCCTGGCGCTGGTGGCGCAGGTGGCGCGCGCCGTGTCGGATCCCGGCGCGCTGACCGCTTCGGGGCCGGGCCCCGAGTTCATGGTGACCACGGACGAGCTGGTCAGTGAACCCCACGTCCTGCTCGTCGCGGCGCCGCTGGACCCGGGCTCCGTCGAGGTGCTGCCCGAGGCGGCCGCCGAGGAGACCGGTCCACCGGAGCCGCTGGAGGTCCCCGACCGCCTGGACACCGTCACCCACCTGTGGGACCGCGTCTTCGGGCCGGTGGCCGAACCGGCACCCGGGAACCTGTCCCAGCTGCCCGTGGGCCTGGCCAGGTCCGGACGGCACGCGGGTTACGGCCTCACCACCGCACAGGCCCGAGAGAACGCCCTGCTCAACGCCCTGCACGGGGTCGTTTGGCGTGCTCGGGGCGCTGACGGCCCGGAGGTCGGTGAGATCCCGGCCGGTGGTTGGACCCCCGGTCCAAGGGTCGGACAGGGCGTGGGCGAGGCCGATGGGCGGACTGTCGAACAGCCCACTGGAGGCGCCGTTCAAGGGGCCGTTGGAGGCGCTGAGGAAAGCCAGGAAGCGGGCGGAGCGGGGGACGGGGCCGACGGGGAGGCACGTAC